>NZ_HF991105.1:7759-11520 GCF_000432295.1 Bacteroides sp. CAG:189 | reverse complement strand
GTTGGGGAGAGGCTTTAAAAAGGAAACAGCAACGGCAATGCAAATACCATCACGATTCCCATTATCACCTGTAGCGGTAATCCTACTTTTATATAATCCATAAATGTATATTGCCCGGCCGGCATTACCAGTGCATTGGGAGGAGTCGAAAAAGGAGAAGCAAAACACATACTGGCAGCTACCGTAACGGCAAACAAGAACGGAACCGGGCTGACTCCTATCTGCAATGCGCTCTGCAATGCAATAGGCGCCATCAAGACGGCAGTTACCGTATTACTGATAAACATAGTCATCAATGAAGTGGTGAAATAAATACCCGCCATCAATACAATCGGACCATAACTTCCCAATCCGGTAACAAGACTATTAGATATATATTCCGAAGCACCTGTTTTCTCCAAAGCAAGAGACATCGGGAGCATACCGGCAAACAGTACGATCGTTTCCCAGTTGATCGTTTTATAAGCCGCTTCCACATTACGGAAACAACCGGTAATCACCATTAATACACCGGCTATCATCACAGCCGTAACGGGAGCAACCGGAATAAAATCAAATACCATCATGACTACCATCAACACCATAATAGCAGCAGCTACCGGTGCTTTGTAATCCAACGTCACTTTGGCAGCCTCATTCAGAGGTTGTCCCAATACCACCCAATCGGCGTCCTCTTTACTAAGTCGTGCTATATCTTGCCAGGTTCCCTGTACCAGCAGCACATCGCCACTATGCATTTTCTCATTACCCAAATCCTGCAAAATATACTCTTTCTTACGCCGGATACCCAATACATTCACATTAAACTTCCCACGCAAATCCGCATCCTTCACAGTACGATTGGCTAAATTGGACGAAGGCATCAAAACGATTTCCGCTATGCCGATATCATAAAAGTCCAATGAATTATTGGCCTTTGCCGCCTCTTCGGTAGTATGCCCGTCCAGCATTTCTAACAGGTAATCTTCTGCAAAACGCTCTACACTCTCCACTTCTCCGGTAACATAGAGAACATCCTGTTCTTGCATCACAGTATCGGGTTCGGCCAGTTTTTGTGTAATCGTTTTCAGAAAACGGTTTTGAGAAATATCGCCACGGCGCACCTCTAATATGTTCAACCCATATTTGCGCCGTACATCAAGGTCGATGATTGTTTTACCGACCAATAATGAGGACGTATCGGCACGTAAACGAAACAGATTACTGGATAAGCCATACTCTTTCACCAACTGGTTCAGAGATTTTCCAGAAGCATTAACCTCCTGTTTTTTCCCTTTCTTGGAAAGGAACCATTTGGTGAGGGGCATCAATACAAGTGTACCTATCGTCACACAAATAAGACCTACGGGTAAGAAAGAGAAAAAAGACAAAGGTTCAAATCCCGCACTGGTCAACGCATTCTGAATGACAAGGTTCGGTGGTGTACCGATCAGAGTCATCATACCTCCCATACTGCTTGCAAACGCTAAAGGCATAAGCAACCGGCTGGGATTCATACCGGCACTAACTGCCAGACTTACCACAATAGGAAGCATCAATGCCACCGTACCGGTATTACTTACAAAAGCACCGATAGCAGAAGTCACGAGCATCACCAACAAAAAAAGTCGCAACTCACTCTTGCCTGCAAGCTTCAATATTTTGCTACTTATCATCTTTGCCAATCCTGTCTGAAAAATGGCTCCACCAACCACAAACAAACCGACCATCATAATCACTACCGAATTGGAAAAACCGGAAAGCGCCTCTTCCGGTGTTAATATCTGAAAAATAAGAAGAGAAATCAAGGCACAGAGGGCCACTAAGTCAGAGCGTACCTTGCCACTCATGAAGAAGACGGCAGACAGTACCAAAATAATAAGAGTTATAACCATAAAATAATAGGGTAATTGATAATAACAGATATTGAAATTCTCACATACACAAAATAAAAAGCAAAAAGCCGGCATTTACCGGCCTCTTACCATAAATATCACTTTTTCAACATTTCGTCGATTTGCCGAACCAATGAAGCAAATTCTTCTTCATTATACAAACGGGTCAGTTTAACTATCTTTCCTTCACGGTCTATCAACACATTACGTGTAATTCCGGAATTACGCAAAGCATATTTTGCAAAAATATCAGCACCCGGATCCAGTCCCAAAGGATAAGTGACCCCGGTGTTTTTTGCAAAAGCAAGCACTTTGTCCAAAGGTTCGTCACGGTCGATACCGATCAGTGCAAACTCAGGATTATTCTTATGTTTCAGCCAGATATCCTTTTCAATAAAAGGCATCTCTTTACGACAGACTCCACACCAACTGGCAGTAAACTGCAACATTACCACTTTCCCGCGAAGTGCCGAAAGACTCACTGATTTTCCATCCGTCAATGTCACGGTAAAGTCGGGCGCCATATTCCCTACCTTCACAATATATCCTGTACTGTCAGCCTGCAAAGCTGTCTCATTTTCCATAACTACTGCCACACTATCAGCCGCAGCAGATTCTCCCTTATTTATTTTTCCCTGTCCGGTACAAGCAATATTGCCCGCCAATAATGCCAGACAGCAAACTTTAAAAAAAATCTTCTTCATTCCTTTTCTATATAATATATTGATTTGCAAAAGTAAACAAATCATGTGACTTATCAAAACAGCCTGTCCAAAGTATTTTTTCAAATTCCACTTTTGGAAAAATCAAAAGAATTACTACCTTTGCACCCGCAAAACCCCAAAATGCCTCTTTAGCTCAGTTGGCCAGAGCACGTGATTTGTAATCTCGGGGTCGTTGGTTCGAATCCGACAAGAGGCTCACCAATCTACAAGCATTTTCCGAAATTCGGGAAATGCTTTTTCATTTCCCGCAATTATTTCTATCTGCGCACCTTTTCAAATCCACGTTTATAGAATAAGAAATACAAAATCCACCCGATATGTTCATTCAGAAAAACAATTTCCTGCTTTTTTATGTCTGTTTTTTGTTTTAACTGAGACAACACTAAAACCCAACATTATGGAAAAAGTAAAAATTGGAGAAAACTCAAGAAAAGTATGGCATGTGCTCAATGAAATGAAAAGAATCTCAATACAGGAGCTCTGTTCAAGAACCAATCTGGCTATTGAGGATGCCATGTTAGCCATCGGATGGTTAGCACGGGAAAATAGTATATTCATCGAAAAAAGAGAAAATACTATTTATCTTAGTAACGGTTCGGAGTATCACTTCTGTTTCGGATAAGAAGTAGCGTCAAACCTCTCCCCAACCCTCTCCGTGGAAGAGGAAGCTAAATTAGTTTTGTAACTGATTAATAAACAAGAGTATCTGTACTCCCTCTCCTACGGAGAGGATTGGGGAGAGGTTTTAAACTAATTAACAATGTTAACAGAAAAATAAGCCATCCATTTCTCATAGAATAAGAGTATATACTATTAAGGTGTAAAAGTATATACTTTATGTATCCAAAAGTATATATTTAACTCTCTATTAAATACATACTTTTGGCCAATGAAGTTGCATTCCTATATTCCTCTGGAAATAAGCAACATAACCAATACTATCCGGCAATCAAAACGGATAATTATCATTCGCATACCCTAAAGGCCATCACTGATAATTGCGATTTTACTAAGTTGTCTTAAAACAGAGAAGCTACAACCGTTTCAACCGGTAACCAGACTAATATTAGCCGCTATCTCACAAAAAACTCTCCGCTTATCTTTAAATATAAAAAAAATGAGTAATTTTGCACGCCATAAAACAAGAAATATTATGGCTATA
>NZ_HF991105.1:0-7726 GCF_000432295.1 Bacteroides sp. CAG:189 | reverse complement strand
CTATTTATGTAGAAGAAGTTTCCAGAACTTTTGGTGAATATTTACTTATTCCCGGTCTTACTACCAAACAGTGTGTACCTTCTAATGTTTCGCTACGAACACCATTGGTAAAGTACAATCTCGGTACACAATCAGCAATTGAATTGAACATTCCTTTCGTTTCGGCAATTATGCAATCAGTATCAGGCCCCGAATTGGCCATCGAACTGGCACGTAACGGAGGTCTCTCTTTCATTTTCGGTTCACAACCCATCGCCAGCCAGGCTGAAATGGTTCGGAAGGTCAAAAAGTTCAAAGCCGGTTTTGTAACCAGTGATTCCAACCTGACTCCGGAACACACATTGGACGATGTACTCCGCTTACTCGCACAGACCGGCCATTCTACTATCGGAATCACTCATGACGGTACTCCGAACGGCAAATTGCTCGGACTCGTCACCAGCCGTGATTACCGTATTTCAAGAGATGCCCGCGACAAAAAGATCAAAGATTTCATGACTCCTTTTGAAAAGCTGATCGTGGGTGAAGTCGGTCTGACTCTCAGTGAAGCCAATCAGATTATCTGGGATCATAAACTCAACACCCTCCCCATAATCGATAAAGATCAAAACTTAGCCTATTTCGTATTTCGCAAAGACTACGACAGCCATAAAGAAAATCCGAACGAAGTATCCAGTCCGGACAAAAAATTATTAGTCGGTGCCGGCATCAACAGTCGCGATTACAAAGACCGCGTACCCGCATTAATTGAAGCCGGAGTAGATGTACTTTGTATTGACTCTTCCGATGGATATTCGGAATGGCAATACGAAACATTGACATGGATTAAAAAAGAGTATGGCAATAAAGTGTTGGTCGGTGCCGGAAATGTTGTCGACAAAGAAGGATTCCAATATTTAGTGGAAGCTGGTGCAGATTTTATCAAAGTAGGGATCGGAGGGGGATCCATCTGCATCACCCGCGAACAGAAAGGCATTGGTCGCGGACAGGCTACCGCCTTGCAAGATGTAGCCAAAGCTCGTGACGAATACAAAGCCCGTACAGGCATATATGTACCTATTTGCAGCGATGGCGGTTTGGTTCAGGACTATCACATGGTACTTGCTTTGGCAATGGGAGCCGATTTCCTGATGATGGGACGTTATTTTGCCCGTTTCGATGAATCACCTACTAAAAAACTTTGTATCAAAAACAACTATGTGAAGGAATATTGGGGTGAAGGTTCCAATCGCGCACAAAATTGGCAACGATACGATATGGGAGGAACGGAATCATTGAAATTTGAAGAAGGGGTGGACAGCTACGTACCTTATGCCGGCAAAATGAAGGATAACCTTGCTGTAACATTAGGCAAGATAAAAGCAACGATGTGTAGCTGCGGCGCCATCAATATCCCTGAATTACAGAAAAATGCTAAAATCACAATGGTTTCTTCAACAAGTATTGTTGAAGGTGGTGCCCATGATGTGATCTTAAAAGAAAAAGCATAATCGCTTTTCGTTGAACGAAAATAACCATAAAGGGTGTCAAAAGTTCGACTTTTGACACCCTTTCCATATTTTGATGCAAAACTTTGCTGAAATCTTGCTTTGTATTAGCAACTGTTTTTCCTAAAAGCTACAAGATGATTCTTATAGCGGACTGAGGTTAATTTTAAGAGGAAAGTTGAAACAAGTTCTTAAAACGTCCAGACAGTCATTGCTTAATCACTTTCTTATTACCGACAATATAAAAACCTTTAGGCAATCTTTCGAAGTCTTCAACAGTACCGACACAATAACCGGAAATATTGTATATCCGATCGTTTTGCAATTTAAGATTATTTATTACATCCTGTATACCGGTAGGAGCCGATTTATAAGTGGTTTTAACAGTTGCAGCTTCCGTATTGATTTTACCTGTCAACCGTACATCAGCCGAACTTGCAGCAACGTAAATATCAACGCTTCCTTCTTCCACATCAAATGTATTCGTCTGTTCATTAAAATAAGACAATTGTTCGTGCTTCAATGGCATTGTGACAGTTTTCGTTTCACCGGGCTCCAATTCTACACGTGCAAATCCGACAAGCTGTTTAAGCGGACGTTCTATACTTGAATTTACATGAGCATATAACTGAACGATTTCCGCACCGGCATACTTGCCCGTATTGGTAATGTCCGCACTAACAATCAACTCCTCTCCTGCCGCGAGCCTGCTCTTGCTAATATTCAATTTTTGATATTCGAATGTGGTATAACTCATACCATATCCAAATGGATAAAGCGGAGTCTTGTCATGATACATATAAGTATATTTTGCATCGCGGATATCATAATTGAGCATACCGTTGGGTAAATCACTCAGCGCATTATACCAAGTAGAAGTCAGTTTACCGGAAGGATTATAATCTCCATACAAAACATCAGCAATCGCTTTTCCTTGTGCCTGCCCACCGTACCAGGCTTCGATAATAGCCGGAACATGCTCCTTAGCCCAATTGATTGTCACGGACGAACAAGTCTGCAACAGCAATATGACGTTCGGATTAGCCGAATAAACAGCTTCCAAAAGTTTTTGTTGGTCACCCGGCAAATTAAGATTAGTGCGGTCATGACTTTCATCGGAAACGGTAAGGTCTGTCCCGGCAGCAAATATAACGACATCCGCCTTGGCAGCTATTTCTTTGGCTCTCTCAAGGTTTGTTTCAGCCGTCCCCGTAACTGCACATCCCTTATAAAGGTAAAGCGGACCGTCCTCTTCAAGCGGATTGTTTGCATTCGGATCATAAAATTTAAACCAGTCCATATTCGCACAATACTTATCCCCGTTTGTTCCGCCTTCAAACTGTACGTACACCTTGTGTATCCCTTTGAATACATTCGGGTCGACTTCTGCAGTCGTTATTTCATATTTACTCCAGTTACCGGTTGCAGGGCATGTGACAGTCGCCTCCGGTGTATCATCTATTTCATCAAGATAGAACTTTACAATGGTCGCATTGTTGTTCTTGGCACCCGAATAAATGTCAACTCTTGATTTTCCTTCTCCCAAATTAATATCATTAAAAGCAACCCAATCGCCATTGAAAATATATCCCAAATTTCCGGCAGACCCGTTAGCTTCATGTGTCAATCGTTTGCTATCCGACGGTACACTTTGTTCCTCACAATCTTCAAACTGTATGGTTCCGTCATTTACCACGTACCCAATCTTTTCAGCAATGCCACCAAACGGAGTAGTTAGCGCCGTTGGTGAACCGGAGTACCCTCCAAGAGTGATTGTATTACCAAAAGGACCGATAACGGCAACACTTTTCGTTTTATCGAGCGGGAGTATATTATTGTCATTTTTCAGCAAAACGATAGCCTCCTGTGCTGCCTTATATGCCAATTGACGGTGCTCTTCACAATCAAGAACATCGTCAGAAATACTTCTCCAAGGAACATTGGAAGCATTGTCAAATTCACCGACAGAGAAACGCGCCTCAAATACTCTTACAAGAGCAGTGTCAAGGTCCGCTTCTTGCATATATCCCTTTTCAATCGCTTCTTTACAATAGTCCTGAAAGGTATTTCCGCAATTCAAATCTTCTCCATTCACAATAGATACCGCAGAAGCCTCAGCAGCAGTATTCACAAAATGGTGCCTGTTCGATTGGTAAACATCATCTACCGCACCGCAATCCGAAGTAACAAAGCCGTTGAATCCCCATTCTGTACGTAAAATATCGATAAGCAATTCATGATTAGCACCGCAAGGAATACCGTTTAGTGCATTATACGCACTCATGACAGAGCGTACATTGCCCTCCTTAACGGCCATCTCAAAAGCAGGCAGATAATATTCACGTAAGTTACGCGCATCCATATCCGACGATGTACTATGGCGTCCTTTCTCATAATTATTTGCAGCAAAATGCTTGGCTGTCGCTATTGTCTTATAATATTTCGGATCGTCTCCCTGCATACCTTTTATATATTCCACCGCTATTTTTCCCGTCAGGAACGGATCTTCACCATAGTTCTCTTCATCACGTCCCCAACGCGGGTCACGGCTCATATTAATAGTAGGACACCAGTAAATAAGCCCTTTATCCTTTGTATTATTATATACACGTGCCTCATCTGATGTAGCCACGGCACAATCGAATATCAACGGTAAATCCCAAGTACTCGACATCGCTTTCGATACCGGGAACGAAGTAGCCAGTCCGGAACGGGCAACACCGTGAATAGCCTCATTCCAATAATTATATCCCTTTATATTCAGACGGGGAATAGCCAATGTCTGATGTCCTACCTGATTGATTTTTTCCTCCAAAGTAAGTAACGACACCAGATTCTTGGCACGTTCGTGAAAACTGAGCGACTCATCTTGAAAGGGATGAGTTTGCGCCATTACGCAACTTGCCACCACAAGTGACATTGCTGTAAGAGTAATTGTTTTTTTCTTCATGGTATTTATATTCATTAATAAATCTATATCAGCAAAATTACCATCCATGAGAAAAATAAAGGTGGAATATCTAATGCGAAAAGAGGAACTTATTCATTAATCCCTCTTTTCGCATAGATATTCCACCATAATAGCGCTTCGTATAGGCGATTTACCATACAAACAAATCACTTTCACAAAACTATTACTTGTAAATCCAACGGTAAAGTTATACGTAGCCGTCCATCAGCTATACCATTTAGCATATAAAAGAGTGCGTCTTTTCGGTTGAATGCTTTTAGGAATACAAGATATTTCTCAGAAGAGTTGTTTTTTTATTTATTTGATTCACAAGATTATGATTGAAATTATTAATTTTGCGCATATATACATAAATTTCAGGAAAAGGCACACACTATTACTAACGTATAGCATGATAAAGATATCTGAGTTATACCCATAAACAAGTTAGCACTAATAAAAATGCACTTCAATAAGATTGTACAATAAATATAATTTAAAAATAAAATGAATACAGATTATAGAGTTGGTGATTTGATTTATGACGCAAATATATATGATGGATTAAACATCTTCTTATCTGATTTGCAATTTTATAAGAAGTGGTTACCTCAAAACAAGAATGCTAAAATACTTGAACTCTGCTGTGGCACAGGCAGGCTTACGATTCCAATCGCAAAAGACGGATACCATATCAGTGGAGTTGATTACACTCCATCAATGCTGAAGCAAGCAAAAATAAAAGCTTTCGAAGCAGGATTAGAGATCAATTTTATTGAAGCAGACATCAGGACATTAAATTTACAAGAGAAATTCGACCTTATCTTTATTCCTTTCAATTCAATCCATCATTTATATAAAAATGAAGATTTATTTAAAGCACTAAAGAGTGTTGAAAATCATCTCAAAAAAGGAGGATTATTTCTGTTAGACTGCTTTAATCCCAATATTCAGTATATTGTCGAAAGCGAAAAAGAACAAAAAGTAATTGCCGAATATACAACCAATGATGGTAGGGAAGTATTGATAAAACAAATAATGCATTATGAAAATGCAACTCAAATAAACCGTATAAAATGGCATTATTTTATAAATGGTGAGTTTCAGTCAATTCAAAATATGGATATGAGATTATTTTTCCCTCAGGAATTAGATTCATATCTGAAATGGGCCGGATTTAATATCATCCACAAGTTTGGAAGTTTTGAAGAAGAAGTATTTAAGGACACTTCGGAAAAGCAGATATACGTTCTAACATTCAATCACTGATTCAAAATAGAAAATGAAAACAGATTTCACGATCAGAGTAGCACAACAATCGGACATCGTTGAGCTAAAGGATTTATATAAAAATACCGTACTTGTAATAAACAGGCATGATTATTCACAAGAGGAAGTTGAAGACTGGGCATCGTGCGGAGATGATCTTTCCAAAATAGGAAAGATGATAGAAACTCACTATTTTATTGTTGCCGTTAATCAGCAGTCTCAACTCGTAGGTTTCTCATCCATCACCCCACAAGGATACCTACACTCTATGTTCGTCCACAAAGACTTTCAAGGTAAAGGTATCGCAACTATGCTTTTGGAAGAAATAGAACGATATGCTATTAAAGAAGGGATTATGCGCATTACATCAGAAGTAAGCATAACCGCCCGTCCTTTTTTTGAAAAACAGGGTTACATAGTAGAAGTAGAACAAAAGCGCAGGGCTAATCAGCTTTGTCTGACTAATTACTGGATGGCGAAGAATTTAACAAAATAAAGTATGAATATCCGACAATTAAATCATGAGGAATATGACAAAGCGGTTGCACTATCACTTGATGTATTTACCAAGTGCGGAACAACCGACTTTGACACCAACGAATTAGAAACATTTAAAAAGTTCATCCACAACAAAAAGCTGATGAATGAACTCACTGTTTGCGGAGCTTTTGATAACAATGAGCTTATCGGTATTATCGGGACTAAGCTCAACGGTGCACATATCTCTCTGTTTTTTATAAATCCCGACCATCATCGCAAAGGTATAGGCAGAAAATTGTTCGACTATGCTTATGCAAATCAAATAGCAGACAAAATAACTGTAAATTCTTCATCCTATGCTGTGAGGTTCTACGAAAGTTTAGGCTTTTCAAAAATAAATGAAAAGCAAGAAACCGATGGGCTGAAATACACTCCTATGATAAAATGTACTTCATCTTTAAAAGCTGAGAAACAAGTACTTGAATAATTATACAGGTACTGATAAATATAGAATCTCTCCTTTCCGGAGAGTCTGCTCCATTATAATATAATCTGATATCCAATGATACTCCCTATATGACACATCATAAAGAGTACTGATTCAATATTTGAAGTCTTTTTAAATCTTTTTCTCTACCAAAAAGAGATAAAATTCTTTTTTGCTCTTCAATTGTTGGTATTCTGACAATCATTTTTCCAACTGAAACTTCTCTATATTCTTGTACACAAACAGGTTGCCAAATATTATTCTTCTTGACTTGGAGGTTTCCCATGACCTCTATATCCATTAGAGGAAGATTAAATCTGGCAAAATTAGAGTGAAATAAATCATTCTCTTTGGTTTCAGGGGAAACTTCCATATACGCTTTCAGTAAATATTGCAACTTAGATGCATTCATTTCAGTTGTCAGAATATCAATATCTGATGTTTCTCCTATCTTTATATTCGACAAAATCATAGCAGACGCACCTATAATATAGAACTCTGAACTTATTTCCTGCAATTGAGCAGTTATACCTATGAGGGTTTGAGTTATTTTATCCTTAATATCCATATGTCTACAATTTACTTCTTCTCAAATAACCTGTTAAGCTATGATAGACAAATACCTCTGCAAAGCAGCTATCTCCACTTCAACAACCAACTGCTGAAAGCCTTCCGTCGAATGTTCCGTGTGTGACTTTTCCAATGCCTTACAATAGTCAATTTTGGCATCATTACTACCCTTCAAGGTAATAACAACGTAGCTATTGAGAAGAAGTATAAATTCGTCAACAGTCGGAAAGCACAACCATTACCGTCAATCTTGCCTGAATAGCAACACTACACTGTCGCCAAATCTTTTATTTCATTTGAGCGCAAGTCCGATAACTTAGCCAAAGGATGATTCGAAATAAATTGCGCTTTTTCCTGCTGTTCCTCATTAAATATCTGTTCCATAACCATAAGACAATTGTAACCTATGGTTAGATTTGATTGTTCCCTATTATACTTTTCCCCTCATAATACTGAAGGGTCAACGTAAAAATCTGAGGGGTA
>NZ_HF991104.1:27808-28390 GCF_000432295.1 Bacteroides sp. CAG:189 | reverse complement strand
CTACTTAACTACTTGACTACTTAACTACTTACTACTAAAAAATTTACTACTTAGCAGCTTACTACTGACCATGAGTTATTCTGATTAATATTAACTATTAAATATTCACGCTATGAAAATTAGAAAATTACTATCGACAATGGCATTGAGCGCTATAGTAGCCTCGAATGCACTGGCAACAGAACCTGTAAAAGTGGAATGGGGAGATCCCGTCAAACAACCTTGGGGAGACCCCAGCGACCCGGAAGGGGCAAATGTATGCTCCTGGTTCCAATGGGGACAGGATTTATGGTTCGATTATAACAACGACGGATACATGGATCGCTTTGTTATCGGTGGAAAACACGAAGATTTGGGACATGCATATCTGTTCAGAAATGAAGAGGGAAGCGAATTCACAAACATACCGGTCGATATCCCCAAATTGGAAATTGCCGGAGCGGTGGTCTTAGATTTTGACAACGACGGTATCATGGACCTCTACGTGCAAGGAAAAAGAGCAACCGATAACGGCCGGGAAAACTATACAGCCATTTGGAGAGGAACGGGAGACCCGGAAAATCCTTTTGAGCATGCGGTTCA
>NZ_HF991104.1:1499-27792 GCF_000432295.1 Bacteroides sp. CAG:189 | reverse complement strand
CGGTTCAGCAAGAAATAGACGAATTGGGCATCGGAGAAAGCGAAGGCCAACACCGGGGATATTTCTGTGCAGCCGGCGACTATGACAATGATGGCTGGACAGATTTATTCATGACCGGCTGGGCGCGTAAAGACGAAAGCTGGCACGTCATTCTATACCGGAATAATCAGGGAACCTTCGAAGAGGTACAAAATCCGGTAGGAGAAAACGGTGAAGGGATCGAGCCTTTCAAGACAATCACAACCGGTTCTATCTACTTGAGTGACTTAAACAAAGACGGTTATCTCGACCTCATTGTCTCCGGAAACGATCAGACCAATGGCTGGGTGGCTACAACTACCATCTACTTTAATAATGGTGACGGAACTTTCCGCGAAACAACCCAACAAGGCTTCTTTGAAGGACAAAAAAGCGGTACCACCTTTACCGCAGATGTCAATAACGACGGCTATCCGGATATTCTGGAGTTTGGAGACTTTAAAAACAGCGAAACAGAAACTCAAAACACCATCGGTAACCTATATATCAACAATGGTGACGGAACTTTTGCCGAACCTTTAAAAACCGAAGTGACTCAGTTGTTGGCAGCCAGAGCCGTACCGGCTGTAGGTGACATCAATAACGATGGAAAAATCGACATTATGATTCAGTGTGGCTGGTCATCGACAGACGGACAGACCGAAACAGAATATTCACTTACCAACCTGTATTACAACAACGGAGACAATAGTTTTACCCGTGAATACCTGAATGACAATGTTAACTCTCACGAATCCGATGTTAACTTCGTTGATTTCAACCATGACGGTGCTTTGGACTACTCTATCAGTGGATGGGGACCGAAAGAACCTAACTGGTTCAACCGGGTCGTTCCTAACAATCTGACCAGCGATCTGGCCATGAACGAAGCTCCGAAGTTCGTGAATGATGCAGATGTGCAAGTAAAAGAAGAAGATTCCGACGTAATCATCTCTTGGGGAAGTGCAACAGATGATACCACTCCGGCAGAAGCAATCCGTTACAATATATACATCAAAGCCAAAAAAGCGGATGAATTCGGAACTACCTATACATATACCTATGTTCCTGCCAACATTGAAACCAATCTTCAACTCGGAAACACCACTTATGACTCCAAAGTAAGCGCGCGTTTAATCAACGGTCAGCAAATCCGCATGAAAGGTTTCAATACTACCGATTATGAATTTGCCGTGCAGCCGGTAGATAACGGTAATCTTGGCGGCAAATTTGTCGTGGCAAGTTCCAAGGATACCGGCATCAAACAAGCTCAAGCCGTAAACGCAAAAGTATATGCTGCCAATGGTAAAATCATCATCGAAAGCGATATTTGTGCAGACTATACAATCGTTACAACCGATGGCAAACCGGTGGCAAACGGTACATGCAATCAGAAAGCCGACGAAACGGTAAACAACGGCATCTATATTGTAAAAGTAGCCGGTACTATGCACAAAGTGTGCGTACTGCCTTAATCCGGCACATTAACCTATTGACACATTGGCACATTATTTTCTCAACTGTGAAGGCGCTATATGATACCGCTCTTTAAATTTTCGGGAAAAATGTGCCAATGTTTCAAAACCCAACTCCCAATAAATATCCGATGGTTTCAGATTTTCTTCCGTTATCTTCTGATAAGCCACTTCAAGCCGTTTAGCTATTAACCATTTATTGGGTGTGGTACCGAAAAGCCGTACAAACTCCCGACGGAAAGTGGAAAGACTCCTGCCGGAAAACTCGGCAAAATGTTCCAAAGGTGCATTAAACATATAATTTGCATTCATAAACTCCACCAAATCTTTCTGAATATCCAGTTGACCGGAAAAAAGAGCCGAAACAATTTCCTTATCTATAAAAGTCAACAGATGCAGACATTCTTCTAACTTCAACTCAACCAGCTTTTTATCGGGCTTTACCTCCTCATCCGCATAAACAGCCAAGGAAGAAAAGAGAGCTTTCAGCAGAGTATTCTCACCGATCTTCCGAAAATAAAATGAAGTAGAGCAGGAATACACGGGAATCAAATTATTCTGCGCATATGTTTTCAGAAACTTTTCTGTAAGATTCAAACATAACAAACGAAAACGGCCGCTTTTTCCGGGTAATATCCGTATTTTTGAAAATCCACCACGATTTACAAACAAATAATCTCCCTCCTTCGCGGTAAGTGTCTCCCCACAGCAAGACAAGGTAATCGTTCCGCCTTCCGCTACCTTTATCAGCTTATAATTGCGTTCGTACAACTCTTTCTGTGTCAGCTTGTCATAACACACAAAATAGAAAGGTTCTTCTGATTTTCGAAATTCACGCTGTTGATTCATACCGGCAAAGGTAACAAATCTGACTCTCACAGACAACAAACTTTGAAACTTAGCGATAAATTTACCAAAGAAGAATTGCTTAATTTTGCCGCCGAAAAGAAAAGTAATAAAGATGTCAAAAAAAGAAACGGTAAGAAGATACACACTATTCACCATCGGACTATTCACAAATGCAGTAGGTATCAGTTTAATTATCAAAGCAGGTCTCGGTTCCTCTCCCATTTCCAGTTTACCCTACACCATCAGCTTAGGATTCCCTGTCACTTTGGGAACATTGACTTTTATCCTGAATCTGCTCCTCATAACGGGACAAATGCTATTATTAAAAAAAGATTTCCAGAAAAAGCAATGGCTACAGCTCCCCATTTCCGTCCTTTTCGGCTTTTTCATAGACATATCCATGCTTATGCTGTCATGGGTCGTGCCCGAATTTTATCTTTGGAAAATAACAACTCTGGTCTTGGGCTGTATCATCTTGGGGTTAGGGGTAAGTCTGGAAGTAATAGCCAATGTGGTAATGCTATCCGGAGAAGCATTCGTACATGCAATCTCACAGAAAAAGAAGAAAGAATTCGGATGGGTAAAAATAGGTTTTGACTGCACGTTAATGACACTGGCATGCATCACATCGCTGCTATTGTCCGGTGGAGTGACGGGAGTACGCGAAGGCACCATCATTGCGGCATTACTTGTCGGGATAGTAGCCCGGTACTTCAACCATAAGCTGACTTTCCTGCAGAAAAGGCTTCCTGATCCGGTTCATCTGTAAACTAAATTGCACCGAACAGGAAGCCCCTCCTTTTATTCGTCGCCTTCCTTATACTCCAAAATATCTCCCGGTTGGCAATCCAACTCCTTACAAATAGCTTCAAGCGTAGAAAACCGGATCGCTTTTGCCTTACCGGTTTTCAAGATCGAAAGATTAGCAGGTGTAATATCCACCTTTTCCGCCAACTCGCCCAAAGAGATTTTTCTTCGGGCCATCATAATATCAAGGTTTACTATTATAGCCATAATTTCTTTATTTTCAGTTTAGGTCAAATGGTCAGTTCCTGTTCCTCTTGCAACTTCACACCCAATGCAAAAATCTCGGCGAAAAGCAACATCAGGAACATATCACTCCAGCTTATAGCAAATTCATAATTGCTTATCACATATCCGGGCACTGTAGTCTGACTGGCTATACAATGATATACCAACCAATCATACAATGAGATGAAGGCCAAAGAGCCATTGATAGTATATACGAATATGCGCAATCTACGCGCATTTTTCCGCGTAAATATTTCATGCTTAAATACAGAAATCAACAATTTAATAAAGTTGACAGCCCCCCAAATAAGCAACGGAAGAATCGGCAAAAACAAAATTCCGAAAAGCCCCATCCACCAGGGAACCCACCCGCAAGCGATCACTTTCTTCACTGCGTAAGGGGTCTGCACGTCAAAACGGGTGTTTTGTACAGAATCTAAAGTCAATTGATCATCAGCCGGCATTATATTCAGTTCCTGCACAAACTTTGTCCCAATCTGACTTCCTGTTTCCACCTGTTCTTGTATCAGTTCCGTTCTCTTTTCTACCAAAGTACGCGGATTGGTATGTCCCCACATATCAATAAATGCAGTTACCATTTCTACCGCCATAAATAATAATGTAAAAAAAGCTAAAAAACTAATTCTTTTCATAACCTCTTTCTTTAAATAGTCAAATCCTGCTCCTCTTTCATCTTCAATCCGATAGCGAAGACCTCACCAACGATCAATGCAACCAGCCCCAGGACTAAAGTCAATTTAGAAACAAGACCGGACAAATTCACTGAATAACCGGATATAGAAAATACCCCCGATAACTCATAAGCGGAAATATAAGCAGGAAAAGCCGAACAAATAAAATTAAGAATGAGTATAGCCCCTAACCAACGAAGCCGCCGGACATTCTTCCAATCAAATATTCTGGACTTATTGATGGCAATAATCAATTTGGCAAAAAATACCACAGAGAAGATCATGGTGAAAATCCCTATAAAGTTACACATCATGGTGATAAACTTCAGCCAAATATTGACAGGTGTATTCACACTCACAACCAGTTTACCATAAATAGCCGGAACGAACTCGCCCATTTTCTCATTATAAACCGAATCTTTCAAGTTTGCAAAGTTATCCGGAAACAAGGCAATGCTCTTCATATTATTCGTCTTCTGAAACTGCTCCTTGTTGTCAACATGGTTCATACCCGCCCGAAAGCCATCTACAAACGCACTACTAATGTAGTAAGCGGACTCGAATACCGAGTAGCAGAATACCAGCATCACCAATAAACAAAGTATATTCAATCTTTTTTTCATGGCTATCAATCGTTATCAGTCAATATTTCTATGTCAGTATCTTTTTTCCAGGGATAAGATATCGTGGTCCGTTTCATCAGCCAATAACATCCAACCAATAATACAACAGCCACGCAAGTAATTATCAAACTGGCCGTTCCTCCAACAAGAGCATCCATATCATCCACGCCGGGATATTTTATATTAAGATATACCGAAATACTATTATTCAATATGTGCATCAGAATACAAGGCAGCAAACTGGCCGTTTTATAATACACCCACGCCAACAAAAGCCCGATGAGAAATGCAGCAACCACCTGTATCGGATTGATATGGAAAATGCCGAATATAAATGCGGAAATCAGAATTGCTTTTGCTGGATCGTACTGCTTCAACAAGGCTTTGGTGATAGCACCGCGAAACAACAGTTCTTCAAGAACAGGCCCTGCCACGGCGATAGCCAAGATACCTCCCCAACCGGATTGCAGAATATCGAAAGTCTGCTCCATTATGTTGGGCAACCACTCCATATGAGAAATTAATGTAGAAACCAGCCATGAACATGAGAGAAGACTAACAACACTCAGTCCCAAATAAGAAGGGGATACCGCAGACCAGGTTGTTTTCTCTTTACTTATATAGCCTGCTTTCCAAAGATAGATTACCATCAACAGGATTCCCGTCATCTGTGCCGGAATAATGATCATCTGCATCAGCGAATCTTTGTCTACCGCACCGGTAGTGGCCAGCAAATAAATTATACAAGGGACAACCATCAACATCGGTGCCAAAATCTGTAGAAATCCAAAGTAAATAAGGACTAATTGTATAGCAGTTTTCATCTCATTCTGTATTTAAAGGAGTACAAAGATAATTGTTTTAATTCATACTGTCAGCTTCCAATGCCAGATAATCCCCGCACAATAAGTATTGATCGGCTTCCCAATTTTCCTCTACCGGATTCCATTTATAAAGCACATATGACAGAATATCATTTTCAAAACCTCTGTTATATACGGCTTTCTGGCAGTTTAATGAAAAATCCTGCGTTTGGTTATCCCATGCCGCATACTCTACAATAGAATTATTTCCCGACTCGGACATACTGATCAAGTAATAAGGTACCCATTTCCGTTCACTTGCATTCCAACGGTATGCTTTCTTCGTCTCCTTATTGCCTTTTGTTTCCTTATTATATTCGTATTTAAGTTTCGGAGTCAGATACTTTCCACTTTTGTCAAGAGTATACACGGTTTCCGAATTTTCACTCTTATCATAAATAAACTTTGAAGAGGTCTGTGCATTAATTGCAGAGCTACACAAAAACAGGGCTAACATTGAGATGGATACAACCAACATCGAGATACTCATAAATGACTTTTTCATAAGACTATATTTTTAATTGTTATTCAATGATTATTTATCGTTTTTCGATATGCAAAGAAAGATATATTTTTTAAACCCACAAAGTAAATCGATAAAAAATTATCGAAAAACAATAAAAAAAGTGCGTTTTTCGATATTTTCCACCTGTTTTTCGATAATCATACGAAAAATATGAGTTTTACGAGGTGGGAAAAGGGAATACCAACCCGAAAAATGATCCGCAGAGAGAGTAACTGACAACAGCAATTCAGTTCCAAATACAGTATATGAAAACAGTCATTAGTCGTTTGTAACTATTTAACATCAATCACTCACTCCTAAAAGAAAAGTAAGAAGGTATTCGGCAATGAAAAATACGAACAGAAGAGTAGATATACAACACATTAGTTATCAACATATTAATCACTCATACTTTTCCCCATAGAGAAAAAGAGTGAAACTCGTAGAGAAAGAGGTCGTTTCTCTACGAGGAACAGTTCAAAACTCTACGACCAATAAGAGGTCTATTTATAAAATACAACAAAAAGTACAGCAAGCAGAAAAAGCCTGCTCCTATCATGTAAGAAAAAGTCCAAAAAAAATAAAAGAATGACAATAGTTACAGCAATAATGCCTCTACAGTTGCCGCATCCTTATGAAGCTGTTCGATAAGTGCATCTATCCCATCGAATTTCATTTCAGAACGGATACGTTGTACAAAAGAGATACGGATAAACTTATCATAAATATCAGAATGAAAATGAAGAATATGTACCTCGATACTCCGGTTCATACCATTATCAAGAGTAGGCCGATGTCCGATATTCAACATTCCGGCATAAATACGGCCATCAAAACTGACATGAACTGCATATACACCATCTGCCGGTATAAGTTTATCCGGATCGTCCACATTCAGATTAGCAGTAGGAAAACCGATCTTACGTCCTACCTGATATCCTCCCACAACGATACCATCCAGAAAATAATCATATCCAAGACAACGGTTTGCCATGCTCACATCTCCTAAATGCAAATAATCGCGTATGGCGGAAGAGCTGATATGAAGACCATTATATATGTACGCGCGCGCGAGGATAACCTGCATCCCAATCGCTTCACCATAACGACGATACTCTTCGAACCCCTCACTGCGATTATGACCGAAGCGATGATCATAGCCAATCACGAGTGCCTCTACCCGATAACGTTCCTTCAAGATATCGGCCATGAATTCTCTGGCGGTAAGTTGTGAAACCGCCGGAGTAAAATCGAGCATGATACAGTAATCGACCCCGGTTTCAGAAAGCAATGCTGTTTTCTCATCCAAGGTGGTCAGTAACTCCGGACTATAGTCCATCTTCATCACTTTACGGGGATGAACAGGAAAAGTAATCAATGCCGAACGCATTCCACGAGCAGCCGCCACCTCTTTCACCTGTTCGATCAGGAAACGGTGTCCGGCATGTACTCCATCAAAGAATCCGATGGTAGCTACACAAGGTTCGGGCAATATATCCGGTATATCACTAATAATCTGCATCAGTAAGTTATCTCTTCAAGTTAAAAATAAAACTCCAGTCTTCACCGGCCTGCGGTGTATAGGTAGAAATACCTAATTTCTGTGCCGCCTGACAGTTTGCTTCGGAATCATCTATAAAAAAAGTCTCTTTCGGGTCGATATTGGCATCAGCAAGCACCGTCTCGAATATCTCCGCATCGGGCTTCACCATCCTCATTTCAAATGAGAGATATATTTTTTCAAAATAATCTTCCACCCGGAAGCCCCGATAAGGAAAGGCATGCTCGCAAGACCACCTCCAATGTATCTCATTGGTATTGCTCAGAAGATAAACGACATATTTTTCACGAAGTTTCAGCAACAAATCGAGTTTATAAGTCGGTACATCCACCAAAAAAGAGTTCCATGCCTCATCAATCTGCTGATCGGTCAACGACTTTGACGCCATCTCCCGAATGCTGTCCCGGAATTCCGCAGAAGTGATCAATCCCTTTTCCTGCTGCATAAAAATCCCTTGCTGATGATAGACATTCAATAGTTCATCTACATTTTGCAGGCCCAGTTTCCTAAAATTCTCTATACAACGCTGACGATCGAGATTGATCAAGACACCGCCAAAATCAATAAGAAGGTTTTTAATTCCTTTAGCTTTCATTCCTTATTTATGTATTAAACGCTGAACGAAACGAATAAGTTCTCCCACCCATAAAACAAGTGACGAAGCCCCTATTATCACTAACCACGTTTGCCAATCGAGCGGTTCCGTACGGAACACAGCTCCACCGAACTGCACAATGAGAATCTGACCACCCAAAATGGCAATCACAATCAATTCCATTCCATAAGACTTGGTAAGTCCTTTGAAAGCAGAGTCGTTCGTTCCAAATACACGGGCATTGAACAGGTTCCAGAATTGCAACATGACAAAGAAAGTAAAGAAAATAGTAAGCCGGTGTACCGTCATTCCACTTTCAGCATTCGTAAAATAGTAAATCATTCCCATCAATACGATCAAAAAGACAGTACCGACTCCGAATATGTTGTATCGCATCGCTTTGCTGATAATAAAATCAGTGCTACGACGCGGCTTTTCATTCATTACATCCTCACTGGGCGGAATCGAAGCAAGAGCCAGAGCAGCAAAAGTATCCATAATAAGGTTCACCCACAGCATTTGAGTTACGGTCAAAGGCAAGGCTGTCCCCACGAACGATCCGAGCAGCACAATGAGCAACGCCACAAAATTGATGGTAAGCTGGAATACGATAAAACGCTGAATGTTTTTATAAAGCGAACGTCCCCACATAACGGCGGTTCCAATGCTATTGAACGAATCATCCAGCAATGTAATATCACTGGCCTCTTTGGCAACGGAAGTTCCCGTACCCATTGAAAGTCCTACCTGCGCATGATTCAAAGCAGGTGCATCGTTTGTTCCGTCACCGGTTACGGCAACAACGGCTCCTTTTTGCTGAAGCAGTTGTACCAAACGCTGTTTATCGGTAGGCCGGGCACGGGACATTATTTTCAAGTCCATCACCCGATCCAAAGCCTCCTCATCCGTGAGATCTGCAAATGCAGTGCCCGTAATTCGATTACGCTCCGTATCTTCCGGTTTCCAAAGTCCGATCTGCCGAGCTATTTCCGTAGCGGTACCCGGAGTATCACCTGTCACTATCTTAACATCGATGCCTGCCGATTGACATTTTGCCACAGCAGCAGGTACATCAGGGCGGATCGGATCGGAAATGGCAACCACTCCCAAGAAGTTCAGGTCATTTTCCGCAACCAATGCCACACAATCATCCGGAGCATGATCGTCCACTATTTTAAAAGCAAAACCCAAAGTACGCATCGCCATATTCTGATACCCTAACAACTGTTCTTCCACAGTGGAACGATATTCCGTTGCATCTATCCGTTTGCCATCGAGCACCACCTCTTTACATTTTCCCAACACGATCTCAGGCGCACCTTTTATATACAATACCTTCTTCCCGATGAGAGGAGACTGTACCAATGTTGCCATAAATTTACGCTCGGTAGAAAAAGTAAGCTGGTCCAACACACCAGCTTGTTCACGCAACTCCAAATAATTACGGTGTTGAGAATTCAGCCACAGCAACAACGCGACTTCTGTCGGATTACCGACACCTTTCGGCTTGCCACCATCGTCCGTTTCTTCAAGAAAAGCCGTAGAGTTGACACTGATTCCCTCCATTACCAACTTACTGATATCGTCATCCGAAAGGATACCTCTCTCTTTCAATGCATAGAAACCGGGCTCGTACACCTGCATCAAATTTTGTGTCAATGTACCGGTCTTATCCGTACAGATAACGGTAATAGCTCCCATTGTTTCACAAGCATGCATTTTGCGTACAAGATTATTAGTAGAAAGCATACGCCGCATATTCAATGCCAAGCTAAGGGTAACACTCATCGGAAGCCCCTCGGGGACAGCAACAACAATCAGCGTTACGGCCATCATAAAATATTTCAATACAATCTGGGCGATGGCCATGTAATGGTGCCACCCGCTAATCTCATTCGCCGAAATATATTGGTACAAATCTTTGGAAACAAAAACAATAAAAGTAGCGGCAGCTACCGTAAAGCCTATCTTGCCAATCAGTTTAGCCAGTTTAGTCAACTGTATATTCAAAGGAGTAGGCTCCCCGCTCTGTTCCGTACTTTGGCGGGCTACTTTCCCAATCTCAGTGGCATCTCCTACCTGAAGCACTTTCATCATACCATGTCCATCGACTACCGTCGTACCGCGCATCACCCTATTGGAAGCATACGTAGCCTCTTCATCAAAATCGGCTTTGATAATCGTTTTATTAATAACCGGTTCACCCGTCAAGTTCGATTCATTGACTTGCAATGAGATAGCTTCTATCAGTTCACCATCAGCAGGAATCTCTTCTCCGGTTTCGAGTACTACTATATCCCCCACAACCACATCCTTACGGGGAATCTCCTGAATCTTTCCGTTCCGAATCACCTTTACCAAGGTTTCTTCATTGACAGCATTCAGCAAGTCAAATTTCTTGTTCGCATCATACTCAAAAAAGAAACCGATACCAGTAGCCAGCAAAATAGCAGCTATGATACCGATGGTTTCTGCATACTCATTCTCTATGATTGAGATAATCAATGAAAAAACAGCAGCCACAAGTAATACGCGTACAACAGGGTCTTCAAATTTTTCCAGATAGAGTTTCCAGAGGGAAGGGCGCTTAGGAGGTGTCAATAAGTTTACACCATTTTTTTCTCTACTTTGTAAAACCTCACTATCTGTAAGGCCTAAATGATAATAATCATCGTTCTTTGCAGTCATTCAGATACATACGTTAAGTTTAAGTCACAAAAATACAACATTAAATTGGTATAGAATGTTTATTAGTTTTTTTTAAGGAGTCAGTTCTCTTTGCTTCTCAATTGCTGCAAAGCATGTTCGGCACGCTTTTGACGAGTAATATCATGTACAGTAATAACCATCCGGTCCTCGCCATTCAATAAAAGATAGTTTCCCGAAACAATTGTATCACACTCTATCGATTCGTAATTAGAAGTATAGATGTTCAAAATAACTTCCAAGTCGGTAAAATTTGCTTTCTTATCAAAAGCACTTTGAATAGCACAACGCACAGGGCAAGTACCACAAAGTTCGTGTGTACCGCATCCGCCCGATGCAGACAAAGCATTACGGCATTGTAGCAAATCACCGACTTTCTTTTCAGCCGATCCTTTTCTGGTTCCGGTACGCCTGTAATAATTTGTATTCAATACAGTGAAGCTTGAATCGATCAACAATACAAAAGCATGTACGCTTCTCAATACCGCCCCTGCAATATAACTTGTCTTTTTCAATTCATCCGCCTCTTTCTGCAATGCCCGGCGTGTCTGCATCCACTTTCTTCTCTCCCAAAGGAAAGCGATTAAAAGAACTAAACATAAAGTAATTAAGAAGATTTCTATAACCATAATTCTTTTAATAGCTGATTGTTACACCTATCTTGTGACAAAGATACTTATTTTTATCAGATAAAAAAGAAAGCTCGATGAACAATATCCGGTTTTTCTCCGTTATATTATATGGTAAACTATTAAAAAATAAAACATATGAAGTACATTTGCACTGTATGCGAATACATTTACGACCCAGAATTGGGCGATCCGGAAAGTGGTATTGAACCAGGTACAGCCTTCGAAGACATTCCAGATGATTGGGTATGTCCGCTCTGTGGGGTAGGAAAAGAAGATTTCGAACCGTACGAAGGGTAATTGAAAGGGAGATGTGAGATGGGAGAATTGAGAAGTAGCTGCGCTATTATGCTGCATAGCAATTCTCCCATCTCCCTTTATTTATGATGCTTTTTTCTCCTTCACATCACTGCTTGCTTCTACTACATTGACTACATAGTCTCCAAGCTTTTCGCATTCTGCAATAATGTCCATGTAATAAACACCCATCTGATAATCGTATTCCTTATTATTGACATCCAAAATGTTCTGGTTCTTCAATTGGTTACGATAATTATTTATTTCATTTTCGATGTTAAACGATTTATTGACATCGATGCTGTGATGTTCCGGTTTTTCTACGACAACAATCATTTGTTCCAAAGCATCGTTTGTGAGTTTCATCATAAAATGGATATGTTCATACTGCTTTTCGGTAAAGTCCTGATTGGTCTGTCGCTTACGATTGATTGTACGCGCCAGATTATAGCAACTATCACCAATACTTTCAATCTCCGTTACTTCACGAAGCATGGCACGTATCTGCAATTTACTTTCCGAACTTAAACGTCCTTCGGAAACCTGATTCAGATAGTTAGCTATTTCCAATTCCATATTATCGCTAATATTTTCATACTTCTCTACACGGCTGAACACTTTATTAAAATCATCATCCTTATCCGTATGGAGAAGATCCTGTACCATGCCAAACATCCGATGCGTCCGTTCTGCAAAAAGATGAATCTCCTTACGGGCCTGGAGAATAGAAAGTTCTGCCGTAGAAAGCATACCGCCGGTAATGAATCGCAAACGCGGTTCTTCATCCTCCTCTTTCGGACGGATAATAGCACACACCGTACGTTCTATTAATTTTACCCCCCATATCAATAAACAAACGTTGCATATATTAAAGATAGAGTGGAAAGCGGACAACTTATAAGAGATAGCGACTTCTGCGCTTCCCGGATGGAAGAAAGTATCGACTACCCAATTAACAAAAGTCATAAACGGATGGAAAATAATCAATACCCAGATAACGCCGAACACATTGAATACCAAGTGCGCCAACGCTGCCCGTTTGGCCTGCGAATTGGCAGTAAGAGCAGCCAGATTAGCGGTAATAGTAGTACCGATATTCTCACCCAACACCAATGCCGCTCCAAGTTCGAGACTAATCCAACCATTAGCACACATTATCAAAGTAATAGCCATGGTTGCCGCAGAAGCCTGTACAATCATTGTCAATATCGTACCGATAAAAAGGAACAGGAGCACAGAGAAAAAACCCATATCCGTATAATTCTGTACAAAAGCCAACATATCGGGGTTAGCATTCAGATCGGGAGCATTACTTTTTAAATAAGCAAGTCCCATGAAAAGGAAAGAAAAGCCAAAAATAAATTCACCGACAGACTTGCGGTTACTTTTTCCGGAAAAGATAAGTGGAAGTGCAATGGCCAGAAGCGGGAGAGCAAAAGCAGACATATCGACTTTAAAACCAAATATGGAAATGATCCAGGCAGTAACCGTAGTACCGATATTAGCTCCCATAATCACACTGATAGACTCGGTTAGAGTCAACAACCCGGCATTTACGAAACTAACCACCATTACTGTTGTTGCCGACGAGGATTGGATAAGGGCGGTTATTAGCACTCCTGTTAAAACGCCTGTTACCCGATTGGTGGTCATTGCTGTCAGAATACTTCGTAATCTGTCACCTGCGACTTTTTGTAAGCCCTCGCTCATTATTTTCATTCCATAAAGGAAAAGCCCTAATGAACCGATGAGCTTTAAAAAATCATAAAAAGAATATTCCATCTATAATTATTTTAATAGTTGTTTGTTCTCTAACCGATTATGTCTATATTTATCCAATTCTATTTTAACCCCTTAAAAAGCCAAAATGAAACAGATGTTACAAATATATTGCAAAAATAAATTTAACGTATTAATCACCTAAAAAGGAGACGTCATGAAACACATGTTACAAATTTGTTGCAAAAATAATAATATTTCTAAAGAATTCCCCATCGGGAGTTCACTTTTGGATATTTATTACGGTTTTAATCTTAATTTTCCCTATCAGGTTGTTAGCGCCAAGGTAAATAATCGTTCCGAAGGTCTCAACTTCCGTGTCTATAACAACAAAGATGTAGACTTTCTCGATGTAAGAGATTCTTCCGGAATGCGCACCTATGTGCGTTCGCTTTGCTTTGTATTATACAAAGCTGTCAGCGAATTGTTTCCCGATGGTAAACTTTTCGTGGAGCATCCCGTATCAAAAGGATACTTCTGTAACCTCCGCATCGGCCGTGCCATCACATTGGAAGATGTATCGCTCATCAAAAAAAGGATGCAGGAGATTATTGCCGAAAACATTCCCTACCACCGTATCGAATGCCATACTGCGGAAGCCGTACGCATTTTCAGCGAGCACGGGATGAATGACAAGGTTAAATTACTGGAAACCTCCGGTTCATTATACACCTATTATTATACGTTAGGTGATACCATCGATTATTATTATGGGAATCTGTTACCCAGTACCGGTTTTATCAAATTGTTCGATCTGGTAAAATATTACGATGGACTGCTATTACGTATTCCCAACAAAGAAAATCCGGAAATACTCGAAGAAGTAGTAAAGCAGGAAAAAATGCTCGACGTATTTAAAGAGTATCTGAACTGGAGCAACATCATGGGACTGAACAACGCCGGTGACTTTAACATGGCCTGTGAAGAAGGACATGCCACCGACCTGATCAATGTAGCAGAAGCACTGCAAGAAAAGAAAATTGCCCAAATAGCCGATACGATCTTCCATCGTGGAGAAAACGGTGACCGTATAAAATTAGTACTGATAGCCGGACCGTCTTCGTCGGGAAAGACCACTTTCAGCAAGCGTCTCTCTATCCAACTGATGACAAACGGCTTAAAGCCTTATCCGATTTCATTGGACAATTACTTTGTTGACCGCGAAAAAACTCCCCGCGATGAAAATGGAAACTATGACTATGAATCCTTATACGCCCTCGATCTGGATCTGTTCAACCGGCAACTTCAAGCATTACTCCGCGGAGAAGAAGTCGAGTTGCCGCGATTCAACTTCAACATCGGAAAAAAGGAGTACAAAGGGGACAAGCTAAAAATAGACGAACATACCATTTTAATATTGGAAGGTATTCACGCACTCAATCCGGAACTGACTCCACATATTCCGAGTGAGAATAAATTCAAAATATATGTATCGGCACTGACCACCATTTCACTGGATGACCATAACTGGATTCCTACGACAGACAACCGCCTGCTACGGCGCATCATTCGTGATTTTAATTATCGCGGATATTCGGCGCAGGAAACAATCTCTCGTTGGCCCAGTGTACGTGCCGGCGAAGATAAATGGATATTCCCTTATCAGGAAAATGCCGACGTAATGTTCAATTCCGCCCTACTTTTTGAATTTGCAGTACTGAGGCTTCATGCCGAGCCTATCCTTATGGGAGTACCACGAAATTGTCCGGAATATTGTGAAGCGTACCGGTTATTAAAATTCATAAAATATTTCACTCCCGTACAAGATAAAGAAATTCCACCAACCTCTTTGTTAAGGGAATTTTTAGGAGGAAGCAGCTTTAAATATTAACAAAGCATCATCAGGATTATCTGTAATTACAGATAATCCTGTTTTTTAATTCGTTTTCCTGCCTTAAATAATATATTTATCCTATTTTTGTGTCGGTTATAAACAAACAATATAAAGATGAAAACACCCATAGTCATCATTGCCATAATGCTCTGTTTCAATGTACTCTCTCAAGCGCAAACAACTCCAAACAGAGGACAAGAGTTAAAAGAACAAGCTCAAAACAGTCTGAGTCAGAAAGATTATATCAAAGCACGCTATCTTTTCAAGAAAGCCTATGAAGCATTTGCTGCCCGGGAAGACTATCCACAAGCCATCGAATGCGGCATAAAAGCCAACGGGCTCTATATCCGGGAAAATTTCTACAAAGAAGGGTTCGAACTCTGCCGTAGCATGGATCAACTGGTCTGGGCCGGCGAGCAGAAAACTAAAAAAACGCTGTACGACCTGCGTTTTCTAATCACCAAAGAGCGTCTGCAAATGTATATTGCACTGAAAAATCCTGCACAAGCCAAACTCCAACTCGACAAGTTGGAAGAAACAGCCAAGCTTGCTAAAAACGATTCGATCAATGAAGATCTTCTTTATACAAAGACCAATTACTATTACACTTTCGGACTGAATACACAAGGAGATGCATGTTTTCGGAAGCTCATCCTCCAATACAAAGAAAAGAAAAACTATGAGAAGGTGGACGAATGTTATAAAAATCTGATATCCATAGCCCGTAAAGCAAATAATGCTGCACTGATGGGACGTACCTACGAAAACTATATTGTATGGACAGATTCGGTAAAAGCACTTACCGCCCAAGATGAACTGAATGTATTGAAAAGAAAATATGATGAAAGCCTGCAAACGATACAAGATAAAGATGATACACTATCGACCAAACAGTATGTTATCATAGGACTTTGTACCCTCGCAGCCATTCTCGTCGCCGCATTGGTACTTTTAGCATTCGTATTGCTACGTTTCATGGCTGGCAACCGAAAACTAAAAAAGAACATTCAAATAGCCAATGAACACAACGAATTGAAGACTCAATTTATCCAAAATATATCTTCGCAAATGGAACCGACCTTGAATACCCTGTCGGCCTCGGCAAACGGTTTGTCCGCGATAGCAGCGCAACAGTCCCGGCAGATACAGACTCAAGTAGGAGCATTGAAGAAATTCAGTGACGACATTCAAGAACTCTCTTCTCTTGAGAGTTCTTTAACCGAACCTTATGAAATGAACGAAATCAACGCAAATACTTTCTGTGAAGAAATAATGGAGAAGGCTAAAAACAATATAAAAGCAGACATTACGACTTCAGTAAATGCACCCAAACTACAAGTAAAAGCAAATAAAGAACAATTGGAACGCATCCTTCTCCATCTGTTGCAAAATGCCGCCTACTATACGGAAGAAGGACGTATCAGTCTCGACTTTAAAAAACGCGGTGCACATACCCATCAGTTTATCGTAACGGATACCGGTACAGGCATTCCGGCAGAGCAACAAGAAACAATCTTCAAACCTTTCACGGAAGTAAAAGACCTCACTCTGGGTGACGGATTGGGGTTACCCATTTGCTCACTTATTGCCACAAAGATGAACGGCAGTCTGACATTGGATAATAGTTATACAAAGGGAAGCCGGTTTATACTGGAACTACACGGGTAATAAAGGGAGAATGGAAATGGGAGAAGTGGCTGCGCTATCATGTTGCATAGCACTTCTCCCATCTCCATTCTCCCATCTCCCTTTATTACATCCTCTGCCTTTATACCGCTTCCACCTCTTCCGGTGTCAACGGAATCTTTTTACCTAATCGCCGGGCGCCGGTTTCGGTAATCAAATAATCTTCTTCATTACGTATACCGCCGAAATCCTTATAAGTCTCCACTTTATCATAATTGATAAAATCAGTAAATTTCTTTTCCGCTTTCCACATATCGATCAATTCGGGGATAAAGTAAATACCCGGCTCCACAGTATGCACAAAGCCCGGTTCCAAAGGAACGGCCAAACGTTGTGATTTACGCCCGAACTGCGTACTCTTCGGCTCGCCGTTATAGCCTACCCAGATTTCACCTAAATTTTCCATATCATGCACGTCCAACCCCATCATATGTCCCAATCCATGCGGATAAAACAAGGCATGAGCACCTTCCTGTACCGCATCGGCAGCATTGCCTTTCATCAAGCCAAGCCCTTTCAACCCTTCTACCAGCACACGGGCAGACAATTCATATACATCCATATACGGGATGCCCGGACGAAGCGCTTTCACCGACTCCAAATGCATTGCGTTCTGCACCTCGTACACTTCACGCTGACGAGTAGTGAATTTCTTATCGGCAGGAATAGTAGATGACATATCACCGGCATATCCCGATTCTACCTCTGCACCGGCATCAATCAAAAATAAATCACCCGATTTCACTTTATTCCCGTGATAATGGTTGTGCAATGTTTGTCCGTTAATTGTAGCAATTGTGGCAAAGGACAGTTCACAATTATTTGCCTCCGCTACCCGATTCATTTCCGCCACCACTTCATATTCATACATTCCCGGACGAAGAACTCGCATAGCAGTAATATGCATATCGGCAGTAACATCACACGCCTTTTCTATTTCGACTATTTCTTCGGCAGATTTATAATTCCGTTGGGCTATTACGGCACGGATAAATGGGATAGAACCTTCCTGACGCGCAGGCGGTATGCCCAACCAGTCCATCAGCTTCAATTTATGTTCGGCACGATAAGGGGGTAAATAATGAATAGCCTTGCCTTTCTGAACACACTTATGCAGATAATTCATAATTTCCGCAGACGGTAAGGTCTGTGTCACTCCTACCCGCTCACTTTTCTCCTTCAAAGTAGGCTGAACTCCCATCCATACAATGTCATCAATCGTCAGTTCATCACCGAAAATAATCTCTTTATCATCATCAATATCAATAATGGCAGAAAGCCCGGCAAACGGTAAGCCGAAATAATAAAGGAAAGTAGAATCCTGACGGTAACGGAACGTGTTACTCTCATAATTCAACCCATAGTCGTCATTACCAAGAAATAACAATACCCCGGAGCCTAATTTCTTTTTTAGCAGGGCTCGTCGCTGCACATACGTCTCTTTGCCAAACATAATGTTCTATTTTTTAAGTTAATGCAACAAAGATAGAGAATTTAGCGTTATACAAATAAAAATAATCTTCATAATATGTGTAATCTGTGGTGAAAAAGCTACTTTTGTAGCGAGAAATAACCAAATATAGAAAACAAAAATTGTATGGCACAAGGTTCCCGTCAAATACAATCCCAGGCGCAGCAACAGATACAAACGCTTTCTCCGCAGCAGATTCTGGTAGTAAAACTGCTGGAGCTTCCTGCCGTAGAACTGGAAGATCGTGTACATGCCGAGCTACTGGAGAATCCGGCACTTGAAGAAGGAAAAGAAGAATCCTCCTCCGATGAACTGGGCGAAAGCAATGCTGCAGATAGCGAAACAGAAGGCGACAGCAATGACTATGATTCTTTAAGTGACTACTTGAACGAAGACGATATCCCCGATTATAAATTACAGGAAAACAACCGTTCGAAAGGCGAACAAGCGGAAGAAATTCCCTTTTCCGATGCTACCTCTTTTTATGAAATACTGAAAGAGCAATTGCGCGAGCGTAATCTCACGGAACACCAACGTGAACTGACAGAATACCTTATCGGATCACTGGACGACGATGGTTTGCTCCGCAAATCACTTGAAAGCATCAGTGACGAATTGGCGATTTACGCCGGTATCGATGCCACAGAAGAAGAACTGGAAGACGCCCTGCATATTATTCAGAGTTTCGACCCACCCGGATTGGGTGCACGAAATCTTCAGGAATGCCTGCTGATACAACTTCGCCGAAAAATAAAGAAAGGAAAACCCAACGGGTTACTGATGATGGAAATAAGAATTATCCAAGATCATTATGAAGAATTCACCCGTAAACACTGGGATAAAATTATAAAAAAACTCTGCTGTGATGAAGAGTATTTCAATGCTGCCATTGCGGAAATTACGAAACTAAATCCGCGCCCCGGTGCCTCTTTAGGAGAAGCCATCGGACGTAACTTGCAACAAATCGTTCCCGACTTCATCGTAGACACTTATGACGACGGCAGTATCAATGTCAGCCTCAACAACCGGAATGTACCGGAACTTCGCATGAGCCGTGATTTCACGGAGATGGTGGAAGAACATACGAAAAACAGAGCCAATCAATCCAAAGAGGCCAAAGAAGCCATGATGTTTCTAAAGCAAAAAATGGATGCAGCCCAAGGATTTATCGACGCCGTCAAGCAACGGCAGAATACATTGATGACCACCATGCAGGCTATCATCGACCTGCAACGGCCGTTCTTCCTTGAAGGAGACGAATCATTGCTTCGCCCCATGATTCTGAAAGACGTTGCTGAGCGTACAGGGTTGGATATCTCGACCATTTCACGTGTCAGCAACAGTAAATACGTACAAACTAATTTCGGAATTTACCCGTTAAAATTTTTCTTCAGTGACGGATATACCACTGAAGATGGTGAAGAGATGTCTGTCCGTGAAATACGTAAAATATTAAAAGAATGTATCGACAACGAAGATAAAAAGAAACCGTTGACAGACGACGAGCTGGCAGATATCCTGAAAGAAAAAGGATATCCAATCGCAAGACGTACCGTAGCCAAATACCGGCAACAATTGAATATACCGGTAGCAAGGCTGAGGAAATAATGAAGAATTAATAATTAAAATCAAAGGCCCGTCGTATGGGAGAAGTGAATGTAGAACAACATATTATTGCAGATAAAACGCTTATCAGAACAGCACAGGTTACATCATGGATACTGACCCCGTTCTCTATCCCCTTTTTAGCCTTTTTGGTTCTTTTCCTGTTTTCTTACCTGCGTATTATGCCTTTACAATACAAGCTAATTGTATTGGGAATCGTATATTGTTTCACCATACTGATGCCTACCATCACCATTTTCCTGTTTCGTAAGATTAACGGATTTGCCTTACAGGAACTAAGCGAACGTAAAAAACGCTACATACCTTTTACACTCACCATCATCTCATATGTTTTCTGCCTGCTGATGATGCATAAGTTGAATATCCCCTGGTATATGACCGGCATTATACTGGCTGCACTGGTCGTACAGATCATTTGCATCATCGTCAATCTGAGATGGAAGTTGAGTGAACATATGGCCGGTATAGGTGGAATTATCGGTGGATTAATCTCATTCAGCGAACTCTTCGGATATAACCCGGTATGGTGGCTATGTTTGTTTATTCTGGTTGCCGGAGTATTGGGATCGGCACGAATCATACTACGGCATCATTCATTGGGTGAAGTATTATCCGGCTTTGCCGTCGGACTGATATGTGCATTACTTGTACTGCATCCGCTAAGTAATGTATTGTTTCGAATCTTTTTATTTTAAATATAAATTCTTAAAAACTAATTATTATGAACTTCCCACAAAATTTAAAGTACACCAACGAACACGAATGGATTCGTGTAGAAGGTGACATCGCTTATGTAGGTATCACTGATTACGCACAAGAACAATTAGGTGATATCGTATTCGTTGACATCCCGACGGTAGGCGAAACACTGGAAGCAAATGAAACTTTCGGTACGATTGAAGTGGTAAAAACCATCTCCGACCTTTTCTTGCCGGTAGCCGGTGAAGTGCTCGAACAGAACGAGAGTCTTGAAGAAAACCCGGAATTGGTAAATAAAGACCCTTACGGCGAAGGTTGGCTCATCAAAATGAAACCTGCCGATATAAAAGACATCGACGACTTGCTGGATGCGGAAGCATATAAAGCGGTAGTTAATGGATAAGACCTGGTAAATAGTAATATAAATAGTGATAAATGATTAGTGATAAGTGATTAATGACTACACAGCTATACTTTTACTAATCAGAATGCCAAATTTAGAATCATTAAATTTTTAAATAAAATCATGACTCCAATTGTAAGTATCATCATGGGTAGCACATCCGACCTTCCTGTTATGGAGAAGGCGGCACAACTGCTCAATGATTTGCATGTGCCGTTCGAAATGAACGCCCTCTCTGCCCATCGCACTCCTGAGGCAGTAGAAGAATTTGCCAAGAATGCCCGTTCACGCGGTATAAAAGTAATCATTGCCGCTGCTGGCATGGCGGCTGCACTTCCGGGGGTAATCGCTGCCAATACGACTCTTCCGGTTATCGGTGTACCTATTAAAGGTTCCGTACTCGATGGTGTAGATGCGCTCTATTCTATCATCCAGATGCCTCCCGGAATACCGGTAGCAACCGTAGCAATCAACGGGGCAATGAATGCAGCTATCTTGGCTGTACAGATGTTAGCTTTGGGCGATACAGAACTTGCAAACACTTTTGCGACTTACAAAGAAGGCTTGAAAAAGAAAATTGTAAAAGCCAATGAGGAACTGAAAGAAGTTAAGTTTGAATATAAAACCAATTAAATTTACGATTGAACGATTTGCAATTTACTGTTTAGCTGCATGACAGCCGCATGTTTGTCGCAGCCGCAAGATGTAAATCGCAACGGTTCAAAGGGTAAATAATAAATAGCAAACAGTAAATGGAAAGGGATTTATTCAATTACTCCCGCAGAGAGACATCAGAAGTAAATATCGGGGCCGTCCCATTGGGCGGCCCCCATCCTATCCGCATTCAGTCGATGACAAACACATCGACACAAGATACGGAAGCATGCGTAGAGCAAGCCAAACGTATCGTAGATGCAGGTGGAGAATATGTCCGTCTCACAACGCAGGGTATCAAAGAGGCGGAAAATCTGATGAATATCAATATCGGCTTGCGCAGTCAGGGATACATGGTACCATTGGTAGCCGACGTACACTTCAACCCCAAAGTAGCCGATGTGGCGGCACAATATGCCGAAAAGGTACGCATCAATCCGGGAAACTACGTTGACCCGGGACGTACTTTCAAACAACTGGAATATACGGATGAAGAGTATGCCCAGGAATTGCAGAAAATCCGTGACCGCTTTGTTCCTTTTCTAAATATCTGCAAAGAGAATCGTACGGCTATCCGTATCGGAGTAAATCATGGTTCGTTGTCCGACCGTATCATGTCCCGTTATGGTGATACCCCCGAAGGTATGGTAGAGTCGTGTATGGAGTTTCTACGAATCTGTGTAGAAGAACAATTTCACGACGTAGTAATTTCCATCAAAGCATCCAACACTGTGGTAATGGTTAAAACGGTCCGCCTGCTGGTAACTGTTATGGAAAAAGAGGGAATGGCATTCCCATTGCATTTAGGCGTTACCGAAGCCGGAGATGGAGAAGACGGACGTATCAAATCGGCCTTGGGCATCGGTGCCCTGTTGGCAGATGGATTAGGAGATACGATTCGCGTGTCGCTCAGTGAAGAACCGGAAGCAGAAATTCCGGTTGCACGTAAATTAGTCGATTATATCACTGCCCGTCACGAACACCCCTATATTCCCGGTATAGAAGCAACCGGATTCAATTACGTGTCTCCTTCCCGGAGAAAGACAAATGCCATCCGTAATATAGGCGGTGATCACCTCCCTGTTGTTCTGGCTGACCGCATGGATGGTAACACAGAAGTAAATCCGCAATTTACTCCCGATTATATCTATGCAGGAAGAGAACTTCCGGCCGAACGTGAAGCCAATGTCGAGTACATTTTGGATGCAGATGTATGGGAGGGCGAGACAGGGACATGGCCGGCATTCAATCATGCCCAGCTTCCATTGATAGGCATGTGTCAGTCAGAACTGAAATTTCTGTTTATGCCTTATATGGCACAGACCGATGAAGTGATCGCCTGTCTCAAAATACATCCGGAAGTCGTCATTATTTCTCAAAGTAATCATCCCAACCGGGTAGGTGAACACCGCGCACTGATACACCAGTTAATGTCCGAAGGACTGAAAAATCCAGTAATCTTCTTCCAGCACTATCAGGAAGAAGTTGCTGAAGACCTGCAAATAAAGGCCGCCGCTGATATGGGGGCATTAATATTCGACGGTTTATGCGACGGTATTTTCCTTTTCAACCAAGGTTCACTAAGCCATGCCGTAATAGATGCTACTGCCTTTGGGATCTTGCAGGCAGGACGTATCCGTACCTCCAAGACAGAATACATTTCTTGTCCGGGATGCGGACGTACCTTATTCAATTTGCAGCATACCATTGCCCGTATTAAAGAAGCCACCTCACACTTGAAAGGTTTAAAAATAGGAATTATGGGTTGCATCGTTAATGGTCCTGGAGAAATGGCAGATGCCGATTACGGATATGTCGGAGCCGGACGGGGAAAAGTCAGCCTATACAAGCGCAAGGAGTGTATAGAGAAAAATATTCCGGAAGAAGAAGCCGTGGAAAAATTGATCGAGCTAATCAAAAGGAACAACGATTATACGGAGAAATAATCACCAGATACATAAAACAAGGACGCGCCCCCAAGAACTCTCTCAGGAACGCGTCCTTGTTTTTATTCTTATTTCTTCTTTTGGCTAAACAGCCAATCCATAAATCCCGGATAATTAAATGCCGGAGTCCAACTATCATGACCACATCCCGGAAATTCAATGTATTCCACATCAGCACCGGCCGCCTTTAATGCTCTATAAGCCATACGGGAACCTTCTACCGTTACTACATTGTCCGCATCTCCATGAAATATACGAAATCTCACTCCTTTAGCGTTTGCCAACCGGATTGGATGGACCGTACCGCAAATAGGAATAGCTGCCGCAAACACCTCCGGAAAGCGGATAGCCATGTCATATGTCCCCATTCCTCCCATTGAAAGCCCTATAATATAAATACGGTTCTTATCGATTTGTGGCAAAGCCAAATAAGTATCCAATAACTCCTTCAATGATTTGAATATCGGAGATATGTCCTGTACCACAGGCATCTCTGCCGGGAAAAACGAGGCCGGACGGGATGTATATGCCCAATAAGCATCTGCCGGACACTGCGGGATTAAAACAAAAGCCGGATATTTTTCACGGTTCACCGGATTAAGAAACATCTGTGCACCATGTGTAAGCTGCTTTTCATTGTCACTTCCCCGTTCTCCGGCACCATGCAGAAAAAGAACAAGCGGATATTTACTACCGGCTTGTTCATTTTCCGGTCGTAACAGACGGTATGACAATGAATCACCGAAAGAAGAAACAAATTCTTTCTTTTGATAATTCTCTTGTGCCCAGCTTGAAACAGTTAACAGACACAGCAAGTAAAAACTAAAAATCTTTCGCATATATTCTTCTATCTAATTGAAAATTAAACGTAAAGATACACTATATTCATCAAATAACCATATTACAGATATTACTCCATAAAAAAAAGAGCACATATTCTGTACTCTTTTATAAATTCCACTATATTTCAATATACCGGTTGGGAAAATAGCGCAAGCAACCGGTACATTGACATATTATTCTCATTCTTTTTTTGCAGTAACGGCAGTTACACTCAATATCTGTTGATAACGTTCCGGATTCGTCAAAACCTTAACAGCCTCATCCAAGTCTTTATCGTCCTTCAACTGCTGAATGATTGCACCTTCTTGGTAATAATAGCGCTTAATTATTTCTTCGGCGATCATCTTCTTTATATCTTTAGAAAAATAATCAAGATCGCGATCCAGATTGTGCTTAAGCTTATTCTCCAATGCCTTGAATTCATCAGAAGCGTCTTTCATATAGCCCTCAAATTCGGCTGCTTCTTTCAGAGTATTTAAAATCTTCTCACTTTGTTGGTCATACTTGAAATCCGCCCCTTTCACCTTATTCTTAAATTCTTCGTAATCAGCATCCGTCAACTCAAATTCTTTTGCCGAAGCAATGGCCGGATGTTTGAGACAATAGTCCGTTGCATAATCAAAAATCAAATTATCACGTACCAGATAGAACAAAATATTGGGTAACCGTTCCTGCTTCACTTCAATATCGGGACTTACTCCGCCCCCATCCCGCACTTCACGTCCGGCAGCTGTATGAAAGACTGTTGTCAAACTATCGGGAATACGTGCCACACTGCCATCTTCATTACGATGTGCATAATCTATAGCCTGCACACACCTACCACTGGGAATATAATATTTGGAAGTAGTGATCTTCAAATTACCGCCATAGGGCAAAGAACGGGGCACCTGTACCAGACCTTTTCCATAAGTACGATTACCCACAATGACAGCACGATCAAGATCCTGCAATGATCCGGAAAGAATTTCCGAAGAAGAAGCCGTACCGCTATTTACCAACACTGCAATCGGAATATCGGTATCCAACGGCTCGCGTAGAGTTTTATAGGTATTACTTGCCTGCTTGATTTTACCCTTTGTTGTCACAATCGTTTTACCACGCGGCACAAACATATTCACAATCTCCACCGCCTGATCCAGCAAACCACCGCCATTATTACGCAAATCGATCACCAATGAAGTAATTCCTTGTTTCTTCAAATCAAGAAAAGCTTTCTTGAAATCTTTTGAAGGGTTTCCAGAAAAACTACTAAGGTTAATATAGCCGACCTGGCCGTCCATGACTCCATAATAAGGAATAGTCGGCATCTGAATAGAGCGACGTACAATATTAAATTCGAGTGGTTCTTTTACACCGGGACGTTGTACTTTCAGTTTAAAACTGGTACCTACCTGTCCACGAAGCAGCGTGCCCACATCCGAATTCCCTTTCAAATCCTTTCCATCGATCTCTAACAATAAATCTCCGGCTTTGAGTCCACTCTCTGCTGCCGGCATTCCTTCAT
>NZ_HF991104.1:257-1474 GCF_000432295.1 Bacteroides sp. CAG:189 | reverse complement strand
GGCATTCCTTCATAAGGTTCGGCAATTACCGTATATTTGCTTTTGGGATTATATCTGATTAAAGATCCGATACCACCATAGGACCCCTTCACCATCATTTCCAATTCATCCTGATCATTTTCAGGATAATATACGGTATAAGGATCAAGAGAATACAGCATATTATCGATTCCCTCACGGATCGTCTTGTTAGGATCAATCGTATCTACATAAAACATATCCAGCTCTTTTACAATAGAATTGAATATGTCCAGATTCTTAGCGATCTGAAAATTACGGTCGTCACCGCTTTTAAAACTAAAGAACGCAACAGTAATCAATACAATTGCTACAATGATACCATTTCGCCTATTCAGAAACTTTTTCATACACTTTTAGTTAAAATGAAACGTAAAAGTAACTCATTACCTGCTTATTCAGACAGAACTTCGTTAATATTTAACTTTATTTCATCCCAACGTCCCTTTGAGATAGTGGTTCCAATAACTTGTATAACATTTCCCGAAAGAATAGAACCTATTTTTGCGCATTTCTCCAATGAATAACCGCAGGTCAAACCATATAAAAACCCTGCAGCGAAATAGTCACCGGCTCCGGTCGTATCTATCACTTTCGCCACAGGAATAGCAGATACCCTTACCTCCTCCGTACCTTTACGGATCAAAGACCCTCTGCAACCTATCTTTACAATGGCAACACTACACTGTTTGCCTATCGTTTCCAAAGCCTGTTCAGGTTCTTCTCCAGTGAACGCTTTTGCTTCTTCTTCATTAGCAAACACAATATCCACATATTTACTTATTAATAAGGAAAAGAATTCTTTATCATTTTCAACGATATTATAACTTGCCATATCAAGACATATCTGCAGACCGGCTTCTTTCGCTAATTTAATAGCCCGGAGAATCATATCGTGATCTTGCACCAGATATCCTTCAATATATAGGTAAGCATATCCCTTAAACATATCCAAAGATAAGTCTTCGGCTCTCAAAGTGGAGGCTGCTCCCAAATAAGTACCAAAAGTACGCTCACCACCAGGAGAAATAAAAGTGGAAGCTACCCCCGAAGGCAAATCAGAGAGGAGAATTTTATCTTCAATATTGTTTTTTTGCAGATTTTCGCGGAAATATTTCCCATAATCATCATTTCCCACTTTTCCAATAAAACCGGTTGCTGCTCCGAGACAAGAGAGTCCGAGAATGGTATTTCCTGCT
>NZ_HF991104.1:0-216 GCF_000432295.1 Bacteroides sp. CAG:189 | reverse complement strand
GCTGATCCGCCGGTTGCAAGATGGGTTTTCATGTTAGCAAATTTCTCGTTAATCTGCTGTAACTTAATGCCATCAATGAGTTGCATGCTCCCCTTCGGTAAACCCATTTCATCAAGCAGAGTATCATCTTTCAAGGTTGCAAGTACGTCTACAAGGGCATTGCCCAAACCAATTATTTTGTCCATTTCAATATTTTTTTTGCAAAGATATTGCATA
>NZ_HF991103.1:24378-25084 GCF_000432295.1 Bacteroides sp. CAG:189 | reverse complement strand
GCACATTGGCATATTGGCACATTGGCTAATTATTATTTTGCTGTAAAAGTAGTTTTTTTTGTTTAGTAAAAGAGCATAACTAAATAACATTTTGTATTTTTGGGCATCAATTAATAAAATTAGATACGTATGATAACACCACAAGACAAAGAGTTGCTTGCCAAAAAAGGTATTTCAGAAGCACAGATAGCCGAGCAACTGGCTTGCTTCGAAAAAGGTTTCCCATATTTAAAGTTGGATGCGGCAGCGTCTGTAGAGAAGGGAATTCTGGCTCCTGCCACAGATGAACAGGAAGCATATTTTGCAGCATGGGATGCATATAAGAATACGGATAAGACGATTGTAAAGTTTGTTCCTGCTTCGGGAGCTGCCAGTCGTATGTTCAAGAACCTGTTTGAGTTTTTAGGAGCTGACTATGAACGGCCTACGACGAAGTTTGAACAGGCATTTTTTGAAGGTATCGATAAATTTGCATTTTATGATGATTTGAATGTGGCTTGCCGGCGTATGGCAGGAAAAGATATTCCCGGATTGATGGGCGAAGGAAATTACAAAGCTGTGGTTGCGGCTTTGTTGGAAGAAGTCGGATTGAACTATGGGGCTTTACCCAAAGGGTTGCTCAAATTCCATAAATACGAAGAAGGTTCGCGCACTCCGCTTGAAGAGCATTTGGCAGAAGGTGCTATGTATGCCGCCGGGAAGAGCG
>NZ_HF991103.1:0-24367 GCF_000432295.1 Bacteroides sp. CAG:189 | reverse complement strand
GCCGAGAAGAGCGGTAAGGTAAATGTACATTTCACAGTCTCTACAGAACACCGCGAACTTTTCAAAGTATTGGTGGCCGAGAAAGCCGGAGAGTTTGCAAAACGTTACGGTGTTGAGTATAACATTACTTTTTCAGAGCAGAAGCCCAGTACCGATACGATTGCTGCCGATATGGACAATCAGCCTTTCCGCGATAATGGTAAATTGCTTTTCCGTCCGGGTGGTCATGGAGCATTGATTGAGAATCTGAACGATTTGGATGCCGACATCATCTTTATAAAAAATATAGATAATGTGGTGCCGGACAGATTGAAGGCGGATACGGTATTGTATAAGAAGCTGATAGCCGGTGTGCTGGTTGCTTTGCAGAAACAGACTTTCGAATATTTGGAATTGCTCGATAGTGGTGATTACTCTCATGATCAGGTAATGGAAATCCTTCAGTTTGTACAAAAGAGCTTATTCTGTAAGAATCCGGAAACGAAGAATCTTGAAGATTCCGAGTTGGCAATGTACTTGAAGAAGAAACTGAATCGTCCGATGCGTGTATGCGGTATGGTGAAGAATGTGGGCGAACCCGGTGGCGGCCCGTTCCTTGCATACAATAGTGACGGTACTATTTCTCTCCAGATATTGGAAAGCTCGCAGATCGATATGAATAATGCTGCTGCAAAAGAGATGTTTGAAAAAGGAACACATTTTAATCCGGTAGATCTTGTATGTGCTGTGCGTGATTATAAAGGACATAAATTCGATTTGGTGAATTATGTAGACAAAGCCACCGGATTTATCTCTTATAAATCAAAGAACGGCAAAGACCTGAAAGCACTGGAGCTTCCCGGCTTGTGGAACGGTGCGATGAGTGATTGGAATACAGTATTCGTTGAAGTGCCGCTTTCTACTTTCAATCCGGTGAAGACCGTGAATGATTTGTTGCGTGAGCAGCATCAATAAATATTGTACTTTAATATTTTTTTTTACTTTATTTTTCATTATGTAGTCCCTGGTTGTCTGTTTGAAGATGGTCAGGGACATTTTTTATATCTTTACTCTTCGTCATTTGAATAAGTTTCATCGAAAAACATTACTTTTGCATATTATTAAAAAAATATTCAATCATGAAAAAAATACTTTTACTCGGTTCCGGTGAATTAGGAAAAGAGTTTGTTATTTCCGCTCAGCGTAAAGGACAGTATATCATTGCCTGCGATTCGTATGTCGGGGCTCCGGCTATGCAGGTGGCCGATGAATGTGAAGTATTTAATATGCTCGATGGTGAGGCATTGGAGCGTGCGGTCAGAAAACATCAGCCGGACATTATCGTGCCGGAGATCGAAGCTATCCGTACCGAACGTTTGTATGACTTCGAGAAAGAAGGCATTCAAGTAGTGCCCAGTGCCCGTGCAGTGAACTTTACAATGAACCGTAAAGCCATACGCGATCTTGCTGCTAAGGAATTGGGGCTGAAAACCGCCAAATATTTTTATGCCACTTCTTTGGACGAATTGAAAGAAGCTGCCGATAAGATCGGTTTCCCGTGCGTGGTTAAACCTTTGATGTCTTCTTCCGGCAAAGGCCAGTCGTTGGTGAAGAGTGCCGATGAATTGGAACATGCATGGGAGTATGGTTGCAGCGGCAGTCGTGGTGATATCCGTGAACTTATTATTGAAGAGTTCATCAAGTTCGATAGCGAAATAACCTTGCTTACTGTCACCCAGAAAAACGGTCCGACGTTGTTTTGCCCGCCTATCGGACATGTACAGAAGGGGGGAGATTATCGCGAAAGTTTTCAGCCGGCGCATATCGATCCTGCTCATCTGAAAGAAGCTGAGAAGATGGCAGAGAAGGTGACAAGAGCTTTGACCGGGGCTGGCTTGTGGGGAGTGGAATTCTTTTTGAGCCATGACAACGGGGTATATTTCTCCGAACTTTCTCCGCGTCCGCACGATACCGGTATGGTGACATTGGCCGGAACACAAAATCTGAATGAGTTCGAACTTCATCTGCGTGCCGTATTGGGCTTACCTATTCCGGGCATTAAGCAGGAGAGGATAGGAGCGAGCGCAGTGATTCTGTCTCCGATTGCCAGTCAGGAACGTCCGCAATATCGTGGTATGGAAGAGGTGACTAAAGAAGAAGATACTTACCTGCGTATTTTTGGTAAACCGTTTACCCGTGTGAATCGTCGTATGGGAGTTGTTCTTTGCTATGCTCCTCTGGGCTCCGATCTGGATACATTACGTGATAAGGCAAAACGTATAGCAGAAAAAGTGGAAGTATTCTGATAAAAATACTTTGTGAAAATAATATCCATAGATGAAGTGCCCCGTTATGATAGATGTGACGGGGCACTTTTCATTAACATTCTTAACAGTTCATTAGGGCTATTATATTCTTGCCGATAAAGAATGTATTTCTTTCCTTTATAAAATGAATCTTTTGCATCTAAGAATACGTTATTAACATACCCTTAAATACGTATTTCTATATCTTAAATATTAGATTTATATAATGCAGTATATCAGTATTTTATATGATGATATGCATGCTTCCCGGTGATCTTGTGTCCGGTTGTCTCATATGGGGTGATGGGAGATAGTTATGATTTTGATAACTTCACAAAAAGTATGTGAAGGCGTGCAGTCATACATCCGATAAAGAAAAACAGGGCCGTATGGTCATAATAATTACATTTTATCGTTTGCAAAAATTAATAATCATCTTTTCAGATCATCCGGAAGCTATGATTTCTTACATTTTCCGGATCATTATGGCGAATTTGTTGTGCTCGGACACGAAACTCGTTGTCCTCTTTACTATCTCTTTTGCAATCTAATGAGTTGACTCTTGCGATAAATGCAGAAAACTCGATTGGGTAAAAACGTTTTTCTGATAAAATGAATCTTAAGATAATATTTTGGTTAGAAATACTCTTTTTTTGTTGTGATTATCGGTCTGTTAGTAGTATTTTTAGGCCTAACGAATGTTATCTAAAACAAAAAAAAAGCAAATGAGAATAATGAATCACAATTGTTTCTACATTTGCACAGTTGTTTGTTTAACTACTTGTATTGACGGGTGTGTGAACAAAACAAAATCTCAGACGTTATTTTAATAGTAAAGTTGATAAAAACGCGACTTGCTATGCTATGAAGTTTAGAAAATAATATATAAAAAGATTGCTTATGTCACAGATTATCGGACATATCTCTCAGGTAATCGGGCCTGTGGTCGATGTGTACTTTGAAGGTACGGAGGCCGAACTGGTGTTGCCCAGCATACACGATGCGTTGGAGATAAGAAGGCCGAACGGCAAAATTCTGATTGTAGAAGTGCAACAACACATTGGTGAAAATACGGTAAGAACTGTTGCAATGGATAGTACCGACGGTTTGCAGCGTGGTATGAAAGTATATCCGACGGGCGGGCCGATCACCATGCCGGTAGGTGAACAGATTAAAGGACGACTTATGAATGTTGTCGGCGATTCTATTGACGGTATGAAAGAGCTTAGCCGTGAGGGGGCTTATTCCATTCACCGTGATCCCCCTAAATTTGAAGATTTGACCACTGTACAGGAAGTGCTGTATACAGGTATCAAAGTAATCGACCTTCTCGAGCCTTATTCAAAAGGTGGTAAAATCGGTTTATTCGGTGGCGCCGGTGTAGGCAAAACGGTGCTTATCCAAGAGCTGATTAACAATATAGCCAAGAAACATAATGGTTTTTCTGTATTTGCCGGAGTGGGAGAGCGTACCCGTGAGGGTAATGACTTGCTCCGTGAGATGATAGAATCCGGGGTTATCCGCTATGGAGAAGCTTTCAAAGAGAGCATGGAGAAAGGACATTGGGATTTGTCGAAAATTGACTACGAGGAAGTGAAGAAATCGCAGGTATCATTAGTGTTCGGTCAGATGAATGAACCGCCGGGAGCACGTGCTTCTGTGGCTTTGTCCGGATTGACGGTAGCGGAATCTTTCCGCGATATGCATTCGGAAGGTGACGGACCACGGGATATTCTGTTCTTTATCGACAATATTTTCCGTTTCACGCAGGCCGGTTCTGAAGTTTCGGCATTGTTGGGACGTATGCCTTCGGCAGTGGGTTATCAGCCTACGTTAGCAACAGAGATGGGAGCTATGCAGGAGCGGATCACTTCAACCCGATACGGTTCTATTACATCTGTACAGGCTGTATATGTGCCTGCCGATGACTTGACTGACCCGGCACCGGCAACTACTTTTACACACCTCGATGCCACCACGGTACTCGACCGTAAAATAACGGAGTTAGGCATCTATCCGGCGGTAGATCCGTTGTCTTCCACTTCACGTATTCTCGATCCGCATATCGTGGGGCAGGAGCATTATGAAGTGGCACAGCGGGTAAAACAGATTCTTCAGCGTAACAAAGAGTTGCAGGATATCATTTCGATTTTGGGTATGGAAGAACTTTCGGATGAAGACAGGACGCTTGTGAATCGTGCACGTCGTGTACAACGGTTCCTTTCGCAACCTTTCTCCGTAGCCGAACAGTTTACCGGCGTACCCGGTGTGATGGTCTCCATAGAAGATACGATCAAAGGTTTCCGTATGATTCTGGATGGCGAGGTGGATGATCTGCCCGAACAGGCTTTCCTGAATGTGGGTACGATTGAAGAAGCCATTGAGAAGGGGAAACAATTGCTCGAACAGGCGAAGAAATAATGCATGAATGTGCCGATATGCCAATGTGCCAATTGGCTGCGCACAATTAATTATTCAATTTTATGAATGGCCGTCTTACCAATTGGCACATTGGCATATCGGCACATTAGCACATTATTGAGAATGAAAGAATTGCATTTGAGTATTGTCTCTCCTGAAAAAGAGATATTCGATGGAGAAGTAAATAGTGTGACTCTGCCCGGAGCGATGGGATCGTTTACTATTTTGCCGCAACATGCTCCGATCGTCTCTTCTTTGAAAGAAGGGAAGTTGAGCTATGTGACCGATGATAATGAAGAATGTACGCTCGATATTCAGGGTGGTTTTGTGGAGATGAGTGACGGTAAGGTATCCGTTTGTGTCTCCTGACGATAATATTGAATTTAGAAACAGAAAAACACAGCAACATAAAATGAGCATAAATCTAACAAAGCGTAAGTATCTGCTCTATCTTACTCTTATCACTCTTTTGTTGAGTGGAGTGGGTGGAGTCACTTATTTCTCTTTGGTGCCCGAACATTATTTTGGAGGTTATCCGCTGATTCCGGTATTCTTCTATATTTTCGGAGTATTCAATATCTATATGTTCGATGCTTGCCGGCGGTTTGCTCCCGAAAAGATGTTGCTGCTTCATCTGGCCATGAAGGTGCTTAAGATGATTCTTTCTGTAATCGTTCTGGTGATATATTGTATGGTAGTCCGGGAAGAGGCGGTGGCATTTCTGCTTACCTTTATCGTGAACTATCTGATTTATCTGGTATTTGAGACAAGCTTCTTTGCAGGCTATGAGCTGAATAAGAAACGACAAAAGAAAAATAAAACAAAAAATGAAACAGTTGCGTAACATATTCACAGGATTGCTCTTCGCGTTGGGGCTGCTTGTTTCGCTTCCTGCACTGGCGCAGGAGGAGATCACGCCCGGCGAACAAAAAGAGAACACGGTTGATGTGAAAAGTATCGTTTTCGGGCATATCGGAGATTCATATGAATGGCATATCACTACCTGGGGCAACACACATATCACAATTCCGTTGCCGGTAATCGTGTACAGTTCGAATAGCGGCTGGCACACTTTTCTTTCCTCACGGCTTGAAGAGAACGGAGGAACGTATGAGGGCTTTTCCATTGCTCCTTCCGGAAGCAAGTATGAAGGGAAGATCGTGGAATACAATGAGGCCGGTGAACAGGTTCGTCCGTGGGACATTTCGATTACAAAGGTCACTTTGTCGTTGTTGATGAACAGTGTATTGTTGCTGGTCATTGTTTTGAGCGTGGCGCATTGGTATCGCAAGCGCGAACAGGGAGCATTGGCACCCGGTGGTTTTGTCGGTTTCATGGAAATGTTCATTATGATGATACACGACGATGTGATAAAGAGTTGCGTGGGACCTAATTATAAGAAGTTTGCTCCTTATCTGCTGACTGCCTTTTTCTTTATCTTCATCAATAACCTCATGGGACTGATACCTTTCTTTCCCGGTGGAGCGAATGTGACCGGAAACATTGCCATCACAATGGTATTGGCCATTTGTACATTTCTGGCTGTCAATATTTTCGGTACCAAGCATTATTGGAAAGATATATTCTGGCCCGATGTACCCTGGTGGCTTAAAGTGCCCATACCGATGATGCCGTTTATCGAATTTTTCGGAGTGTTTACCAAGCCTTTCGCGTTGATGATCCGTCTGTTTGCGAATATGCTTTCGGGGCATATGGCTATGTTGGTGCTCACTTGTCTGATCTTTATTTCGGCAAGTATGGGGCCCGCATTGAACGGGACACTGACCGTTGCTTCGGTTTTGTTTAATATCTTTATGAATGCACTTGAGCTGTTGGTGGCATTCATACAGGCTTATGTTTTCACCATGTTGTCTGCCGTATTTATCGGTTTGGCACAAGAGGGGAGCAAGGCCGAAGAAGTGGCTAAATAAATAGCTGAATAAATAACGGTCGGGTGAAGTCATGTTATTCTTGAATTTTAAATTAATAATATAAACCATTTTAAAACTGAAAATTATGTTACTATCAGTCTTATTACAAGCAGCCGCTGGTGCTGCTATCGGAAAGTTGGGAGCAGCTATTGGTGCCGGTCTTGCCGTAATCGGCGCAGGTTTGGGTATTGGTAAAATCGGTGGTTCGGCTATGGAAGCTATTGCACGCCAGCCGGAAGCTTCGGGCGATATCCGTATGAATATGATTATTGCTGCCGCTTTGATTGAAGGTGTGGCTCTGTTGGCAGTCGTTGTTTGTTTGTTGGTATTCTTCTTATAAGATGCCGGGACAAATGATGTGTATCGATTTCTCAATCGTAAATTGTAAATCATTTAATTGTAAATAGCCTTATGTCATTGTTATTACCCGATAGTGGCCTGTTATTCTGGATGTTCCTCTCGTTTGGGATTGTGTTCGTTGTATTGGCGAAATATGGTTTTCCCATCATCGTTAAGATGGTGGAAGGCCGTAAAACCTACATCGACCAGTCTCTGGAGGTGGCCAGGGAAGCCAATGCCCAGTTGTCTAAATTGAAGGAACAGGGCGAAGCGCTCGTGGTTGCCGCTAACAAGGAGCAGGGACGTATCTTGAAAGAGGCTATGCAGGAGCGTGATAAGATTATTCACGAAGCCCGTAAGCAGGCAGAAGCTGCCGCCCAGAAAGAACTGGACGAGGTGAAGAAGCAGATCCAGATAGAAAAGGACGAGGCAATCCGTGATATCCGCCGGCAAGTTGCCATACTTTCGGTGGATATTGCCGAGAAAGTGATCCGTAAGAATCTGGATGACAAACGTGAGCAGATGGAGATGATAGACCGGATGCTGGACGAAGTATTGAATAAGAATTAACTGGAATGAAGTATGGATATAGGAGTTGTTTCAATGCGCTATGCGAAAGCACTGATTGAATATGCAAAAGAAAATCGTGCAGAGGATACGCTTTACAAAGAGATGAAGATGCTGTCGAGAAATCTTTCTGCTTTTCCGAACTTGAAAGAAGCCCTGTCAAATCCTGTGCTGAATATCCGTGAGAAGTATTCGTTGATTTGTGCGGCTGCTACCGGTGATCAAGGAGTAAGCCGTACTTTTTCCCGCTTTATCACATTGGTGCTGAAGAACAATCGCGAACAGTTCCTGCAATTTATTTGCCTGTCTTTTCTGGATTTGTACAGGAAGCTGAAACACATCGGTGTAGGCAAACTTATCACGGCGGTACCTGTCGATAAGGAAACGGAAGAACGGATACGTAATTCTGCCGGTGCGATTCTTCATGCGCAAATGGAGTTGGAAACTGTGGTAGACCCGTCTATTGAAGGTGGTTTTGTTTTCGATATCAATGATTATCGCTTGGATGCCAGCATAGCTACCCAGTTGAAGCGTGTGAAACAACAGTTTATTGATAAGAACAGAAGAATAGTGTAGGGATTTGCGATTAGACGATTTACGATTTACGATTGGAGGTACTCGGCATTATCAAACCGAATCAAATCGCGAATCAGAGTAATTTCAATCGTAATCCGTCAATCGTCTAATCGTAAATATCAAGAGTTATCCAGTCACTAATTTTCTAATTTTAATCGTAAATAGTCAAATCGTAAATATAATTATGTCTGAAAATATAAAAGTAAGCGAAGTATCCGATATCCTGCGTCGTCAGCTTGAAGGCATCGATACGCGTGTGCAGCTCGATGAGATAGGTACGGTGTTGCAGGTCAGTGATGGCGTGGCACGTATTTATGGGTTGCGGAATGCCGAAGCAAACGAATTGCTGGAATTCGACAATGGCATTAAAGCTATTGTAATGAACCTCGAAGAAGATAATGTGGGAGCAGTGCTGCTGGGACCTACAGATAAGATCAAAGAGGGGTATACCGTAAAGCGTACCCGGCGTATTGCTTCTATCCGTGTGGGTGAAGGCATGTTAGGACGTGTGATCGATCCGTTGGGGGAACCTCTGGATGGAAAGGGCACGATTGGCGGGAAGTTATACGAAATGCCGTTGGAGCGTAAAGCACCGGGGGTAATTTTCCGCCAGCCGGTGAATCAGCCGTTGCAGACGGGATTGAAAGCGGTGGATGCCATGATTCCTATCGGCCGTGGACAGCGTGAGTTGATCATCGGTGACCGGCAGACCGGTAAGACGGCCATTGCCATCGATACCATTATCAATCAACGTGAAAATTATCTGGCAGGCAAGCCTGTGTATTGCATCTACGTTGCCATTGGTCAGAAGGGCTCTACGGTTGCTTCTATCGTGAATACTTTGCGCGAATATGGTGCGATGGAGTACACAATTGTGGTAGCTGCTACAGCCGGTGATCCTGCCGCCTTGCAATACTTCTCACCGTTCTCGGGTGCCGCTATCGGTGAATATTTCCGTGATACCGGCCGTGATGCATTGGTGGTTTATGACGACCTTTCCAAACAGGCCGTTGCCTACCGCGAAGTGTCCTTGATTCTGCGTCGTCCGTCCGGGCGCGAGGCTTATCCGGGTGATATATTCTATCTGCATTCCCGCTTGTTGGAACGTGCGGCAAAGATTATCAATCAGGAAGAAGTGGCGCGTGAGATGAATGACCTCCCCGACAGCCTTAAGGGAATGGTGAAGGGAGGTGGTTCTCTGACTGCATTACCTATCATCGAGACACAAGCCGGCGACGTATCCGCTTATATCCCTACGAATGTAATTTCGATTACCGACGGGCAGATATTCCTCGATACCGATCTCTTTAATCAGGGTAACCGTCCGGCTATTAATGTGGGTATTTCTGTATCCCGTGTAGGAGGTAATGCTCAGGTCAAAGCGATGAAAAAGGTAGCCGGTACATTGAAAATAGACCAGGCACAATACCGTGAATTGGAAGCGTTTACGAAATTTAGTGGCGATATGGATCCTGTGACTGCCCACATCATTGATAAGGGGCAGAAGAATACCCGTTTGCTTGTGCAGCCGCAGTACAGCCCGATGCCGGTAGAGAAACAGATTGCTATCCTTTATTGTGGTGTTCATGGTTTGCTGCGTAATGTACCTTTGGATAAGGTGGAAGATTTTGAACGCAGTTTCCAGGAGAGTCTTGCCATTAACCATCAGGCAGATGTTCTCGATGTACTGAAAACCGGTGTGATCAATGAAGAAGTTGAAAAGGGTATTCGTGAGACGGCGGAAATGGTGGCGAAACAATTTATGAATTAATAAGGTGGTAGAGTGGGTATGTGGTTAAGTAGGTAGTAGTTAAGTAGTTAAGTAGTCAAGTAGGAATGATTTAGAGTGTTGGATCCGGTTTTATTCCCGGTGTTTTCTATTCATTGTATCTGACTGTTAACTTTCAGCTACTAACTTCTAACTACCAGCTTTTAACTACCAGCTACTGACTTCTAACTACCAATTTTCACTATCTCCATGCTTACTACTAAATTCTAACTACTAACTACTAAAACAATATGGCTTCACTTAAAGAAGTAAAAACCAGAATAAATTCGGTACAGAGTACCCGAAAGATCACTTCAGCAATGAAGATGGTGGCTTCTGCCAAATTACATAAGGCGCAAGGAGCCATTGAACATATGTTGCCATATCAAAGGCAACTGAACAAGATTCTGCATAATTTTCTCAGTGGTGATCTTTCGATCGAATCTCCCTATGTGGAGGAGCGTGAGGTAAAGCGTGTGGCTATTGTCTTGTTCTCTTCCAACAGTTCTTTGTGTGGTGCTTTCAATGCCAATGTTATCAAAATGTTTCTGCATACCATCGGTGAATACCGCAAGTTGGGTCAGGATAATATCTTGATTTATCCTATCGGGCGTAAGGTGGAGGAGGCAGTGAAGAAGATGGGCTTTTTCCCGAAAGGCAGTTATCAGCAGTTAGCTGATAAGCCCACTTATCAGGAGGCATCTGCTCTTGCAGAACATTTAATGGAACTTTTCGTGTTCAAGGACATCGATCGTGTAGAACTGATTTATCACCATTTCAAATCGATGGGCGTACAGGAACTGGTTCGTGAAAAATATTTGCCGATCGATCTTACCCGGATAGAAGAGGAACAGGCTGAAGAAATGGAAGGAAATCAGGTAATGAACGATTATATTGTTGAACCGTCAGTCGAGCAGTTTATCGCCGATTTGATTCCGAAAGTATTGTGCCAGGAGGTTTTTACAGCCGCTATGGATTCTAATGCATCCGAGCATGCTGCCCGTACATTGGCTATGCAAGTGGCAACGGATAATGCGAATGAACTGATTCAGGATTTGACCAAGCAGTATAATAAGGGACGCCAGCAGGCGATAACGAATGAGTTGCTGGATATTATCGGGGGATCGATGAAATAATCTTGCCTTAAGTAAATATTTGAAAAGGAGTTGTCCGCTATAAAAAGCAGATGACTCTTTTTTTATTTTATCGACTTTTATCAGATATTCTTCTAAAACTGATGTGGAGATTTCTTCTGTATGTGATGTTTTATAATGATGTGTCCACTCCGTTTTAATCTCTTTTTTTATTCTCTCGATATAAATTCTTTCAGAATATTGCTTTATGCCTAAGTGGTTATTAAATGATCCGTTGTGAAACTGATAAAAAGATACAAAGTTAAAACCACCTTTTGGCGAAATAATCATCGTTTTCCGTATCTTTGGCAGAAAAACAAAGCAATTATAGATCGTATGGAAAACAATCCGGATTTACAGCTCGCCTGGCAATTTATCGAAAATACGGGTACGCATCTGTTTCTGACAGGAAAAGCCGGCACAGGTAAAACTACTTTTCTCAGAGAACTGAAAGCCAAATCACCGAAACGTATGGTAGTGGTGGCACCTACGGGGATTGCCGCTATCAATGCAGGCGGAGTAACGATGCATTCTTTTTTTCAACTGCCTTTTGCACCTTATGTGCCTGATACTAAATTTATGTCTGCCCAGACTTTCCATAAATTCGGGAAAGAGAAGATCAATATCATCCGTAGTTTGGACCTTTTGGTGATTGATGAAATAAGTATGGTACGTGCTGATTTGCTGGATGCCATCGATGCCGTGTTACGTCAGTATCGCGACCGGTATAAACCGTTTGGTGGTGTACAACTTTTGATGATCGGCGATCTTCAGCAGTTGGCTCCTGTTGTGAAAGAGGATGACTGGCAGTTGTTGAAACCGTATTATGACACGGCTTTCTTCTTCGGTAGCCGGGCTTTGCGTGAAACGGAATATGTGACCATCGAATTAAAGCATATCTATCGCCAGAGTGATACTGCCTTTGTGAATTTATTGAACAGGATACGTGAAAATACCGCTGACGATTCGGTGCTTACGGAACTGAACAAGCGTTATCTTCCCGGTTTTCGTCCGAAGGAAGAAGAGGGATACATCCGTCTGACCACCCATAATTATCAAGCCCAGCAATATAACGACCGCCAACTGGTGGCTTTACCGGGACAGGCTTATAGCTTTCGGGCAAAAACCGAAGGTACGTTTCCCGAATCCGCTTATCCAGCCGATGAGGTATTGACTGTGAAGAAGGGAGCACAGATTATGTTTATCAAAAATGATTCTTCCGGCGAACATCGGTTTTATAATGGAAAGATCGGTCTGGTAACAAGTGTGTCCAAAGACGGTATCATGGTGCGTGGAAACGGAGATGATGAATCTTTTCTCTTGGAAACGGAAGAATGGACCAATAGTAAATATACGTTGAATCCTGAAACGAAGGAGATTACGGAAGAAGTGGAAGGGCGTTTCCGGCAGTATCCCATCCGTTTGGCATGGGCTATTACGATTCATAAAAGCCAGGGACTTACTTTTGAACGGGCTATTATCGATGCCAATGCTTCATTTGCGCACGGGCAGGTGTATGTTGCGTTAAGCCGTTGCAAAAGCCTTGAAGGGCTTGTCTTAGGTTCTCCGCTTCGGAAAGAGGCGATTATCAGTGATGATACGATTGATGAATTTACCCGTGAGGTGGAAGCGCTGTCACCCGATAAGGAAAAACTGAATAAGTTGCAGCACCGTTATTTCTATGAATTACTTTGCGAACAATTTGATTTTCACTCTCTGGAGCGTCATTTTGCACTTGTACTCCGTCTCTTGGATGAGCATTTGTACCGGCTTTATCCCAAATTGCTGGAGCGATATAAGGAAGCGGATGAATTATATAAAACGAAAATTGTGAAAGTGGGAGATACTTTTCAATTGCAATATACGGAGTTGGTAAATGCTTCCGGTGATTATATGCACGATGATCGCTTGCAACAGCGTCTGATATCCGGTGCGCATTATTTTGCCGGGCAGTTGGAGGAAATACTTTCTCCGTTGGTGGCTGGCACTAAAATCCAAACGGATAATAAAGAATTGAAGAAAAAATTCAGTGAAGCTTTGGCAGCGCTTCAATCGGCATTATATATAAAGAAAGGGACTCTTCTGCTTACAGAAAAAGAGGGCTTTACCGTGCCTTCCTATTTGAAGCGGAAAGCGGTACTTACAATCGAGGGAAGCGAAAAGGGAGATACCGGCGCTTCCAAATCACGTACATCCTCGTCTGCCACGAAAGCAGATCGGGGAGAAAAGATAGAAGTACCTACGGATATTCTTCATCCGGATCTCTATAAACAGCTAATAGCATGGCGAAATACAGAAGCAGCTAAGGCCGGGCTTCCTGTGTATACGGTTATTCAACAGAAAGCGATATTGGGTATCGTCAATCTTTTACCTCGGGATATAGCTTCTTTGGTACGTATTCCTTATTTTGGAAAAAAAGGAGCGGAGAAGTATGGTGATATTCTGTTGGACATGGTAAATCGGTATGTGACCGAAAATAAAATACATCAGCCGGAAATGCCGGAAGTACCTGTCAAAAGAGCCAAAAAGACCAAAAGCTCGGGTACAGATGTGGTTGCAGAATTGGCGGCTAAAACTCCTCGGATAGATACAAAAGAGATAAGTTATTCCATGTTTCGCCAAGGGATGGATATCGAAGAGATTGCCAGGAAGCGCGAGTTGGTAACCGGAACTATTGCGGGACATCTGGAGCATTATGTACGTTCGGGAGCCGTTAAAGTCGATCAATTGGTATCCCGGGAGAAAGTGGATAAAATAACCCGCTATTTGCAGGAGAATGCCGATGCCCGTGGCATTACGTTTATAAAAGCAGCTTTGGGAGACGAGGTTTCCTATGCGGATATTCGATTGGTGATGGCTGCTTTGCAGTCGGCCAAGATATGATTTGTCGTATAACTACAAAAAAATAAAAAATTATTTTCTTAATTTTTTATTTTTTTGTAGTTTCGCGTGTTTGAATTATATAATATACAACATGCAGATAAGTAATAAAAGTAGTGAAGTAAAGTGGAGAGAATTTTTGCAAGGGGATGAGCAAGCTTACTCATGGCTTTATAGAACGTATGTACAATTGTTATATAATTATGGCTCTCATTTTACAATGGATCATGAATTGATAAAAGATTGTATTCAGGAAGTTTTTACGAGGATATATAAGAATCGAAAAACACTCTCATTACCCGATAATGTTAGAGTTTATTTGTTGATTTCATTGAAAAATTGTATTTTGAATGCATTGGATAAGCAGTGTAGGTATACTGATTTAGAGTCTATTCCTTTTATCTTAAGTGAAACTGTTGAAGACAGATTTTTATCTGATGAAGCAGCAAAATTACAGAAAGAAGAAGTGGAGAATATACTTTCTATTCTAACTCCCAGACAAAGGGAAATTATGTATTATCGTTTTGTAGAAGAACTCGATTTTGATCAAATATGCGAAATTATGAATTTGAATTATCAATCTGCGCACAATTTGATTCAACGGGCATTAAGAAAGATAAGGGATAATTATGACTCTGTGTCATTCTATTTATTCATTTTAAGTTACTTTGCCAAGCACCCATCTTTATAAGAGAAATAGTTATATTTGTGTATTTTTTTACTGCGAGTAGTACTATTTAGATAAACAAATTATTTTTTTTATTTTTTCTCAAAATAGTGAGTATTTTATTTATTTTTACTTGTCCCTATTATAGAAATAAGTGAAAATGGATAAAGACTATAGTACATATAAAATTAATCAATTGTTGGATGATGATTATTTTGTGATGTCGGAACGGTATCCGACACCAGAAAACATCAAATTTTGGAATAACCAAATAAAGCGTTTCCCACAGTTAAGTCGTGAGATAGAATTAGCTCGAAAAACGATAGCCGCTTTTAGAGAAGAATCGGTCAAAAAGCTTTCAGAAGAAGAGATAGATACACTTTGGGATCGAATAAAACAGGAAAATCAACATTACAATAAAAAAAAGATTTTTTCTATCATTCAAAGATGGTCGATTGCAGCTTGCTTTGCTGTTATAATTGTTGGAGGGTGGATGGCAATCAAGTATGAATTAAATGCAGATAAAATGATGTCTGCAATTATATCTTTACCCGAACCAGATAAAACTGTTACTGACGTACAATTAATATTATCTAACGAAAAAGAGCTCGTTATCGGAACAAAGAAATCGCACATCCTTTATGATAAAGATGGGCAGATACGTGTTAAGACAGAAAAGTCGACAGAGGTAATGGCAAAAAACGTTGAGATCAGCTATAATCAATTGTTTGTGCCTCTTGGAAAAAATTCGTCGATTACTTTTGCAGATGGAACTAAGGTTTGGGTGAATGCTGGTACAAGATTAGTGTATCCTACTACTTTTGTAAAAAATCAACGAGAGATTTATGTAGAAGGAGAGGTTTATCTGGAAGTTGCTCCTGATAAGAATAGACCTTTCATTGTAAGGACGGACAATATGCAAGTTAGGGTATTGGGAACAAAATTTAATGTTACTGCCTATAACGATGATGCATTGAAGCGTGTAGTACTTGTCAGTGGCAAAGTGGAGGTTAGGACAAACGAGAAAGAAAGGGTATTACTTAAGCCTAATCAGTTGTTTGCATATGAGAATAATCGGATACAAGTGAAAAGTGTGGATGCAAGCAGATATATATTGTGGAAAGATGGTTTTTATCAATATTATCATGAACGCCTCGATAATATTTTCAAAAATTTATCCAGATATTATGGTAAAGAAATTGTATGTGGAGAAGGGGTATCCACTCTTACCTGCACAGGCAAGTTAGACTTGAAGAATGAACTTTCGGAAGTATTGGAAATTTTAAAAAATGCAGCAAATATTGAGATATATGAAACAAATGAGAAAGTATACATAAGTGTTAAACCCTTAGAATGAATAAATACAATGAAAGACGATTCGTGACATAAAAGAAAAAAGCCAGATAATATAGTGAATTATCCGGCTTCATTTTAAATTAATTTATACTCCGAGATATTAACTTAAAATCATTCAAATGTATGAAAAATATAGAATCGTTTGACCTTTTCAAGGTCGAACAGGGGCGTTTTTTACGAATATTGAAGATTTCAATACTCTTTTTGACAGTTATTTGGAGCACAGCCTCCGCTTATGCTTTTCCCGATCAGACACTTATTACGATTGAGGCCAAAGGTAAAACTTTGAAAGATGTATTTGCTGACATTGAGAAACAGAGTGAATTTATTATTTTCTTTTTGGATCAAAATATTGATGTTGATAGAAAAATAAACGTTTTTTTAAAAAATCAGACAATAGATAAAGTCTTAAGCCAAGTTTTTAAAGATACGGATATTACTTATTCTATTACAGGAAGGCAAATTGTAATTTCAAGAACAGATGATAAACCGGCGTCCGCCCAACAAAAAAGTAAAAAATGGACGTTAAAAGGGTTGTTGACAGATGTAGATGGAAATCCGATAGTAGGTGTTTCTGTCGTTTTAAAAGGTACATCTACAGGTGTTTTGTCTGATATAAACGGTTATTATTCAATAGAAGTAGAAAATGGTCAGATACTGGAGTATCGTTTTGTTGGGTTCGAAACAGAGGAAAAACTTGTAAAAACTGGAGTAAATGGTAATCTGCGTATGAGAGAGTCTAGTGTAAATCTGGATGACGTAGTTGTTATCGGATATGGGCAACAGAAAAAGGAGAGTGTAGTTGCTTCGATTAACTCTATTGGGCCAGCTGAACTCTCGATGCCACAACGTAACCTTACAAATAACATTGCCGGACAAATAGCTGGTATTATTGCTATTCAACGAAGCGGAGAACCGGGTAATGACAGTGCAGAATTCTGGATTCGAGGACAGAGTTCATATGCCGGAGGTACTTCTCCTTTGGTATTGGTAGATGGAGTTCCACGTTCGATGGATGATATTGATGTGGATGAAATAGAAACTTTTTCTGTATTGAAAGACGCTGCTGCTACAGCAGTGTATGGTTCAGAAGGTGCTAATGGCGTAGTATTGATAACTTCTAAACGGGGAAAAGCACAAAAAACAAATATTAGTTTTAGAGCACAATATAGTATTGTAACTCCTACAAGAATGCCGGAATTATTGCCAGCTTATGATTATTTGTCTTTGTATAACGAAGGGCAGTGGAATGAAGCTGGTAATCCTGATTGGAATACATTTAACAGAACTTATTCGGATGAAATATTGGAGAAATATCGTACGGGAGTAGATCCGGATTTATACCCTAACGTAAATTGGATGGACTTATTATCAGACCAGACGCATAATATGCGCTATACATTGAATTTTAGAGGTGGAACAGAAAAAACAAAGTTTTTTGTATCAGGAGCTTATTATAAGGAAAATGGTATATTTCAATCCAATCCAATAGAAAAGTATGATGCTAATATTGGTCTTGATCGGTATAATCTACGTACGAATGTAGATATGGATATCACATCGACAACTAAAATATCAGTAGACCTTAGCGGACAATATAAAACTAAGAATAATCCAGGAAATAGTTCAGATGCTATCTTTGATATGATTACTCAATTTCCCACTCATTATATTCCTATGTATTATTCTGATGGAAGTATTTCGGAACATTATACATATGATCCAACTACCCGTTCCAATCCATATAATATGTTGAATCATTATGGATATACCAAGAGTTGGAGCATGAATGCCCAGTCTAAAGTTTCTTTAGAGCAGAAATTAGATGTAATAACAAAAGGGCTCTCATGGAAAGGAAGTGTCAGTTTTGATGCATCGGCCTATTCTGTGATAAAACGCGAGAAATCTCCTAACTCTTTTTATGCTACAGGGCGAGATGAAACTGGTAATCTAATAAAAACAGAAGTAAAGCAAGGTACTGCATTAGGTAATCCAACGTATTCAAGTTCTGGTGGTGAAAAGAAAATTTATATTGAAACATCTTTGAACTATAAAAGATTATTTCAGGAAAAACACGATGTGTCTGGTATTTTATTATATATGCAGAAAGAAAGTCAGAACCAGAATGTAACGGGTATACAACTATTACCTTATAGAAAACAAAGTGTAGTAGCCAGAGCTGCTTATGGCTATGATAATCGTTATATGTTGGAAGGTAGTTTTGGTGCAACGGGTAGTGAAAATTTTGCATCCGGACATCGATGGGGAATTTTCCCAGCTGTCGGTGCTGCCTGGTATATCAGCCATGAAAAATTTATGGAACCTTTAGAAAACATTTTAAGTAAATTGAAACTGAGAGCTTCATTCGGTATTACCGGTAACGATGAAATTGGTTCAAGTTCTCGTTTTCCTTATAGAGAAGCACTTTCTACGGGAGGTCCCGGATATAATATGGGATTGACACCGGGCGTAAATGGAGATGTAACTGGAGCTGTAGGTGCCGGAATTATCGAACAAGATTTTGCAACGCCGAATTTGACATGGGAACGTGAGCGTAAAGTGAATGTTGGAGTTGATTTAGGCCTTTTCAGAGGGAGTATAGATTTGATTGTAGATTGGTTTCACAATCGCCGTAATAATATTTTATTGCGCAGAAAAACAATACCTTCGGCTGCTGGATTCCGAAATAGTCCTTGGCAGAATTTCGGAGTAACCACTAATACAGGTTTTGATGCTAGTTTGATATTAAAGAAACAGATTGGACAGGTATTTGCATCAGTGAGAGGTAATCTTACTTATGCAAAGAATAGGGTAGAGGAATATGATGAAGTACCACAAGTTTATCAGTACCAGGCTTATACAGGTCAGTCTATCGGCCAACCGTTTGTATATGTAGCCGAAGGTTTGTATACTCCCGATGATTTCGATATTGTAGAAAATGCTGATGGAAGTAAGACTTATACTTTAAAGGAGGGAATGCCTAATCCGGGTACCCAAGTTGCTCCGGGTGATATCAAATATAAAGATTTAAATGGAGACAAGAAGATTGATTCATTGGATAAAACCTATGAAAACGGTCTATATCCGGAAGACCCTAGGTTGGTATATGGCTTTGGATTAAATTTAGAATGGAAGGGCTTTTTTGCTGGAGTATTTTTTCAGGGAGTAGGACAAACTTCTGTCAATCTTTTAAGTTCGGCTGGTAATTTTATGCCATTTCACAATGGTGTAGATGCTTCTTCGGCTCGTATGGAGGCCTTAGACCGTTGGCAAAATAACGATCCTTATAATCAAAATGTTTTATTCCCGCGTGTTCATGCTACTAAGTTCGATCATAATGCATATGGAAGCACATGGTGGTATCGTAATGGTAGTTTCTTACGTTTGAAAAATGTAGAGTTCGGTTATCAGTTCAATAAACAGATGTTACGTAAAATCAGTATGCAGAATTTAAGAATTTATGTTCAAGGTACTAATTTGGCTGTTTGGGATAATATAGAATACTGGGATCCCGAGTTGGGTGGATCTAATTCCGGATCAAAATACCCGATATGCGGGACATGGACAATAGGACTTGAAGTTACATTTTAAAAATAGAATATTATGAAAGAGGTTAAGAAGTTCGTATATATTGCACTTGTTGCGGGTGGAATGCTTGGAAGTTTTATCTCATGTGATTATTTAGATGTATCTAAGGAATTATCGGAGAATCTTACATTGGAACAAGTTTTCAATAACCCGGGATATACAAAGCGTTGGCAAGCTAATATTTATAATTGTATTCCTAATTATTCGGAAATGGGAAAAGAGGCTACTACCGGATTCACCGGTATATGGAATTTAATGTCTGGGCAAGTAGTAGCTAATACAACAGCTGTCGGTACTCAGATGTTGACAGGGTTCAATTCGTCGAACGCTTCGTTTCATCGTTGGGCTACCTTATATAAATATATAAGACAGGGATTTATTTTCTTAGATAATGCCAAAGACTATATGGGTTCGGAACAAGATGTATCATATATCAGTAAAAAAGATATGGATCGTTTGAAAGCGGAAACTAAATTTTTGATTGCATATAGTTATTTTTCTCTTTTTGAATTATATGGTCCAGTTCCTTTAATAACGGAAATAGAAGACCCGGAGAATAAGACGATTGATTATCCGAGAGCCTCTGTCGATGAGATTGTAAACTATATTGATAGATTATTGCAGGAAGTTCTTGATTCGAATGCATTACCAGAAACATTGTTCACAGAGAGTGCATCCGGTAGTCTGGATTACGAACATAACAATGATAGATATAATTTGAAAGAAATTGTACGCCCGACCAAAGTAACAGTGTTGGCATTGCGTGCTAAATTGTGGGTTTATGCAGCTTCTCCTCTTTTTAATGGAGGGTATGGAGAAGCGTTACAATTAACAAATAAAGATGGTAAGCATTTATTTCCAGATGAAGATAAGACGAAATGGAATACAGCCAAGACACATTTAGAGACTTTATTTACTTTTGCTGAAGCTAAAGGGCATAAGTTATATTATTCCAAACCTGGTAGTAATGGCTTGCCTGATCCTAATTTGTCTGTATATGAGTTGTTTCAATATTATAATGATGAGATTCTTTGGGCCAACGGTAATAATAGTTACCGGATTGTAGGTAACGATATGGAACGTCGTACTTGTCCACGTGGGGCCAATGGTTTTTGTAATATAGGCTTGTATCAGGAAGGAGTCGACGCATTTTTTACTAAAAATGGTCTGACAATTGAAGAGGATCCTGAATATAATGAGGATGGTTTTGGAAATTTGACGAATGTTTGTAGTTCAACTTTACATAATGATAAACATATTTTTAATATGTATCACAATCGGGAACCCCGCTTTTATAATACGGTCACTTATGAGGGTAGGAGTTGGCATCTTCCTATCTCTGGAAAGGCGGAGTACGGTTCATATTTCAGTAAGGGGGGAGATTCCGACAACAGTTCACAAGATCATCCGAAAGCTGGATATTTATTGTACAAGTTTAAGAACCGTACTTTATTGGATAGCGGAAATAATGTGAAAACTTGGGCTCGTCCTTGGATATTGTTCCGTTTGGCTGATTTTTATCTTTATTATGCCGAAGTGTGTAATGAAATAAATCCTTCTGATCCTAAAATTATAGAATACATAGATAAAATCAGAGACAGGGCTGGTATACCAGGATATAAAGAATTGAAAGACAATGGAATAAAAAATATAGTCGGGGACTATGAAGCACAGAAAATAGCTATTCGTCGTGAACGCATGGTAGAATTATTTGCTGAAGGAAATTATTATTTTGACATTCATCGTTGGATGAGTTGTCTGGATGAGAATGGAGAAGATCAGCCATATGTTCGTACTGGAATGGACCTTAACTCACGTGCGGCTAAATTTAATTCTAGTAAGATTCCAACTGAGTTTTATGATGAAGTAGGTGAAGGCTCTTATTATAATAGAGTTGTTGTAGAGAAACGCGTTTGGAATAAGGAGATGCTATTGTATCCTGTACCTTATGATGAAATACAAAAAAGTAATTTGCTTGTACAAAATCCATTGTGGAACTAATAAAATTGATATTATAAAATGAAGAAGTATATAATTATTATCATATCGTTGTTTCTTGGCTTTTTAAATGTTTCGGTTTTTGCCACTAATGAGAAGATACCTTATACTAAAGTAGAGATTAAATTATTGATGAAAAAGGTTGCCGATTGGCAGATTAAACACCAAAGAGAGGTAAGGCATCATCCATTAGACTGGACAAATGCTACTTTGTATATTGGTATGGCCAAATGGGCGGAATTGGCTGATAAAGTTGATAAGGACGAGAAGTATTATAAATGGTTAGTAAATGTAGGAAATCGTTATTTGTGGAAAGCCAACAAACGGATGTATCATGCAGATGATTTAGCCGTTTGTCAGATGTTCATAGATGTCTATAATCGATATAAGGATAAATCCATGTTAAAACCGACTATCGAACGTATTGATTGGATTATCGATCATCCTTCTAAAGGTTCTTTGATAATTGATTATGCCAATCAGACTACACTGGAACGTTGGAGTTGGTGTGATGCTCTGTTTATGGCTCCTCCTATTTTCACCAGATTATACAAGGAAACGGGTAATGAAAAATATCTACAATTTATGGATAAAGAATATAAAGCTTCTACTATTTTCTTGTATGATTTGGAAGAAAAAATGTTTTTCCGTGATAGCCGTTATTTTTATCAACGTGAAGCCAATGGTAAAAAGGTATTTTGGGGAAGAGGCAATGGATGGGTACTTGGCGGACTAACTGAGATGTTGAAAGACTTGCCTAAAAAAAACAGTTACCGTAATTTTTATGAGGAACTGTTCGTAGAGATGTGTGGACGCATGGTGGAGATTCAGCAACCGGATGGATTCTGGCATGCCAGTTTATTGGATCCGGAAACTTATGCCGCTCCAGAAACCAGCTGTACAAACTTTATTATATATGCATTAGCATACGGCATTAATGAGGGATTACTGGACAAAGCTACTTATCTGCCTACTTTATTAAAATCTTGGAAAGCAGTGCTGGGGACGATCGATAGTGAAGGGAAATTGGGTTATGTACAACCTATTGGTGCTGATCCGAAAAAAGTAACTAAAGATATGACAGAAGTATACGGTGTTGGTGCTTTTCTGATGGCTGGAACAGAATTATATAAGATGGCCGAATAAGTATTAATAATTAAAGGTTACCTCTTGAATGTAGGTACAAATTTATCAGGTAGCCTTTAAAAAAACTTTTTCAGTAGATATTATAAAAAATACGGAACATAAAATGTTTTGATACTCATCTGAATTCATAATTGATAATCCCGAGAAATGGCGTTTTATTTCAGGATTATTTGGGAATAGCTGAATCTTAAACAAATGGAAATATGAGAAAAATTTTAATTATAGTTCTACTTTTTGTAGTAGGACTTCCTTCTTACACTCGAAATACAAAAACATTCCGCCAATGGGGAGAGGAATCCTTGAAAGTGATTGATACCTATTTGAAATCGGATAAAGGTACACTTCTATATTGTGAAAAAGCTTCAAGTTCAACGCCGGCCTTCGTATGGCCAACAAGTATCCAGATTAAAGCTTTGATTTATGCCGGGCGTATAGAAGATGCCAAGAAACTGGTGGATAATGTCAATCAGTATTATTATGTTTCTTATAATGGTTATTACGCTTATGACGCCAGTTATCGTGGAAAGGGTGGGAGCCGTTATTATGACGATAATGCTTGGATGGTTAAGGACTTGCTGGACTTGTATGCTGTTACACAGAACAGTGACTATTTAACGAGAGCTACAGTGGTCATGAAATTTTGTCTGAGTGGTGAACTGCCGACAGGAGGCATTCAGTTTAATGAGAATCCTAACCATGAGAAACATGGAAAGTGGGTTACTTGTGCTACTGCTCCAACTGCTGTCTGTTGCTTGCGCCTATATCAGATTACTAATCAGCAGAAGTATTTGAATGACGGCATCCGTCTATACAAATTTATGAAGAATGATGCCGGTTGGGGTATTGGAGCTGGTTATCGTGGATATGAAAATGCGGTTGTGATGCAGGCTTCTATGCTTTTATACACCATAACAGGCGAACAGGAATATTTAGATGATGCTTACCGGCTGGCTTATGGCATGGAGTCTCATTACATCGATTGGAAAACTCACCGATTGAATGAAACCGGTCAATGGGGTGGTCATGACATGACAGACGCCTATGTTGAACTCTACAAGATAGATCAAAATCCGAAATGGCTCAATCTTGCAGCGGGTTATGCGGTTTATTTGCATGACAATTGTAAAGACGAACTTGGCTTTTATCCCGAATACTGGAACGATCTGACTACTTCACAAGATAGTAGAAGACAATTGTTATATCAGGCTTCGGCAGCATCTACTTTTCTGAAACTGGCTACGGTTTCTTTTGAAACAGCCCTAACTACTACTCCTGTTGGTCTTTTTCAGAACGTGGATTATAACCAAGGAAAACTCAATAATCAATGGAGTATAGGACTGGAGGTAGGAAACTACACACAAGAGGATCTATGGCGCTTGGGAATGACCGATAACAAAATGAATTTTAAAGCAGCGCTGTCGTCCATTGAGATTGCAGACGGTTATAAAGTAACCATATATAAAGAGGGTGATTTTACTGGTGATTCTCGGGTTATGTATAAATCGTCATCCGATTTACAAAGTTGGCGTAATGTGGTAAAGTCCATTGTTGTTTCCCGTATTGATGATACCGGCATGCAATCAGAAAATCTAAAGGCATCATTGAAAATATATCCATTGCAAACTTCCGATTTTATTTATTTGGAAAATCTTAGGAAAGAGACATCTGTTAAAGTTCTGAACCTGAGTGGCGTTTCTGTTTTTTGTGAAAAT
>NZ_HF991102.1:0-1997 GCF_000432295.1 Bacteroides sp. CAG:189 | reverse complement strand
AACCTGAATGGAGATAAAAGTCTTTCTAAAATAGTGTGCCAATAAACGAACGTTCATTGAAACACTTTTTGGTGTTAAGTAGTTTGTTTATAGTTATTTATGTACTAATTTGAAATGAAAATGGTACATAACACATATTTCCCCTCTTTATGTTTTGTCTCCTGCGATAGGGAAACTATTGAGGGCTAGTGTATCTGAAGAATTAATAATCCATTTTATACACGCTTGACCGGAAGGAGCTTCATTACCCCGGTGTCCCTAAAGAATATTCTATTGTGAACAAATCCACAGATATCTGTTGGTATCCGCTTCGTGTCACCTATAGTCGTGAACTACAGTTGAAGGAAGTGCTTGATGCCGAGTGTATAGAGAACTTCATCCCGATGCATTATGAATACGTGAAGCAGGGAGAACGTAAGATACGAAAGTTAGTTCCTGTAGTACATAACCTTGTGTTTGTCCACAGCTCTTTTGCTTGTATTGATCGTGTTAAACAGTCTCTTGGTTCTTCCTTATCTGTGCGTTATATCATTGATCGTGAGACGAATCGTCCTCTTATCGTTCCGGATTCGCAGATGCATAGCTTTATCGCTGTTTCGGGAAACTACGAAGAACAGATTGTTTATCTTGATCCGGCCCTTACCTCTTTACGGAAAGGAGATCGTGTGCGCATTATTGGTGGTGTTTTCGAAGGGGTGGAAGGAATTGTTATCCGTGTAAAAGGCGATCGGCGTGTTTCTGTTTGCATCAAGGGCATTATGGCTGTAGCCACTGCATATATTCATCCTTCTCTGATAGAGCTTATACCCGACGCTGCTTGTGAGTAAGAAGCCGGTTTATTCTCCAGCTTTTCATTGTTAATTATTTCATTGTAAATTTATATATATGTTGTCTTTTCAATCACAAATTGATACTTTGTACCGTATAACCCGTGATCTTCTTAATATGGGTTTTGACGGGACTCCTCTTTATTCCAATGAATTTTGTGCACTCAATACAGAAGTTTACCGTCAGGCTGAGGCGCTTTTTGTGTTGCGAGGTTCCAATGTTGAAGAAGAGGCACGGCGTTGCTATGTTTTATTGACGGCCTATCATGCTACCATCTATGATCATGGTAATAAAAATCTGAAAATCCAGTCTTTGCTTGACCGTAGTTGGCAATTGCTTGGACAGCTTTCTGCTTCTTTGCTAAAGTGTCAGCTTTTGGTGGCTTGTTATAGTGAAGTTTTTGATGAAGATCTGGCTCGGGAAGCACATGCAATTATGAACAGTTGGACCGGTCGTGAATGGACTAAGGCGGAATGTGAAGTTTCCGATTATTTGGAAAGTCTGGAAGCCAATCCTTGGCCTGATTGGGAGGTTGTAGAGTAAGGCGTATTGTAATTTTTGCGGAATCATTTAATAGATATTGTAATGAGAATGAGATTTTTGTATAAATGTTTGCTGTGTTTGTTGGCGATTTTGGCATCCTGCTCTGCCCCCAAAGAGGTACTTTATTTGCAGGATATCGCTTCTCTGAAAGAGGAGGTTATTGATAAGAACTATGAGGTAATCATTCATAAGGATGACCTATTGGCTATTTTGGTGAATAGTAAAGACCCGGAGTTGGCGTTACCGTTTAATATGCCTGTAGTTACTTATCAAATAGGTAGTACAACTTCTGGACAGCAACGTTTGTTAGGTTATCTTGTTGATCAGAATGGCGATATTGACTTTCCTATTTTAGGAAGGCTTCATGTGGAGGGATTGACCCGTATGCAAGTGACGGAGTTGATAAAACAAAAATTAATGAATGAGGATCTGATCAAGGATCCTATCGTCACTGTTCAGTTTTTGAACTTTAAAGTTTCTGTGATGGGTGAAGTAGCCCGACCGGGTACATTTGATATTTCCGGTGACCGCATTACTTTATTGGAAGCTTTGAGTATGGCCGGTGATTTGACTATTTATGGCCGTCGCGACCGTGTGGCTGTTATCCGTGAAAAAGACGGCAAACG
>NZ_HF991101.1:38746-59417 GCF_000432295.1 Bacteroides sp. CAG:189 | reverse complement strand
GATTGCCATTGAGATTGCTTGCGGATTTTAGGATGAATACTTAGAGGTTGTGGCGGAAAGAGGTATAATTGGTTTTATTCCGATTATTGGTATTATAGTCTATTCTATTAACAGCTATTATGGGCATAGTACCCGGGAACAAAAAAGTGCATTTTGGAGTCTTGTCGCGATAGCAATATGTTCTTTTTTCTCGTATTCGTTTGAATATGAGATTGTAAGGGTAGTATTTATATCTTCTTTTTTTATACTGATACTTCATCCGCTCATATCAGATAATAGAAGAATAGTAAAAGTAAAAGTACATCGATGGATTGTCTTTTTTCTCTCAACTATTCTTTTAATAAATACATTTTATCAAGGATTTTATGACATAAAATGGACTGACTTATTGAAGAGTGAAAATCCTTGCGATGTAAAAAATATGTGTGGTTATGAAGAGTTGTATCAAAATTCTTTTCTGGGACAACAATCTGCTTTCTTATATAATTATGGTGTTGTGTTACACCAAGCAGGAGAATACAGAAAAAGTAATGATATCCTGTTGAAATGCAGTAAAAAGATGAATGATTATGATGTACAGTTACTTCAAGGATATAATTATTTAGAAATGGAAAATATGCATTGTGCAGAAGGGTATTTTAAAACAGCTTCTAATATGATTCCTTGCCGTTTACTTCCCTTATATGAACTTTTTCGGATATATGTGGCCACTGGAAGAGATGATTTGGCTCTGGAGACTGCACAGAATATCATTAATATGCCTGTTAAAATAGTTTCGGCCAAGACTAATTTTATAAAGAAGAGAGTGAGCAATTATTTGAAACAGGCAAAGAAAGGAGGTGTTTTGTGATGTAATCAGGAGATTGTAACTTTAATATATAATTAATTAAAAATAAAAACATGAATCATTTAAAAATTTTAAAAGGAGTATCTTTAATCATACTACTATTGTGTGCATGTACGGAGGACTACGATATCTTGACAAATAAATCAAGGGATATCGATATAAAGTCAGATCTTGATATTGCGAGAAACTGGTATAACCAGCAACAGATTGCTCACGGAATGGAAACCCGTAGTGATAATCTTGATGTGAATCCTATTCCGGTTCTATCAGATAGTCCCAGTTGGGAATTTTACGCTATAAACCGGAATGATTCTTTATTAGTTGTAGATGTAGATTTAACGGATCGTGTATGTTAGGATTTTGTGACGAAAGAGAATTGGGATTTCTATCAACAGACAAAAGAATGGAAATATCGTCGTTCATATACTCGTTTTGTATATATGAAAAACTATAAAACGAATACAGAAACAGGATTTTTGATGACTATTATTATTCCATGATTTAAATGGTAAATTTGTAAACGGATGGAAATATGAAAGAGGAAAAGTGGTAAGCAAAATACGTAAAAAACGGTGGGATGATTTTCCGGATGCTGACAGATTGGTTTTCCGATCAATACCTGCACGGTACGAGGTAACTCCTCAACTCTATACTCCACCTGCTACGCGTGCTGGAATGGAAGATGATCCGCTCTATGATGGAGGAACATTCCCGGATATAATTGTGACACCTGATCCTAAACCGGATTGGGGGGATTATCCTCCTGGTGGTGGCTGGGTAGAGCACCCTGACGATAACTATCCTAATAATAACGAGGATGGCTATAATCATGATAATGACGGATATATAAATGAACCTCATGATGGCGGTTCCGGAGGGTATAATCCTCCTCCACTTACTCCACCTGCAAAAGGAAAAGATTTTGAATCTAAAGTTGGAGATAAAATTGTGGTTGGAAAATTGCCGGCAACGATGGAGAAACAGTTGCCTAATGGATGTGTTGTTGCTGTAATGGAATTAATTTATAGAATTTTTGGAGATCACATTAATATAAAGAAAGAAGGACAGCTTATTCAAGAATATATAAATTTGGCAAATTCCAAAGGGAGATTTGATATTACTATTGATACTTATTTTAATACTGAAACAGGAGGTGTAGAATTATCCTTATTGGCAGATTTTGTAGGAGAGAACTTCGAGTTGAATCCTTTTTCCGATTTTAAGAGTTCCATTGATAGAGGTGATGTTGTTATGGTGGATATCCCTTCAGAAATGGCTAATTCTGCACATAATGTATTAGTGATAGGATATCATACGAATGGCGATCTCATCTATATGGATCCTGAAGTCGGACATTGGAGAGAAGCTCCAGAGTCTTTTTTCTTAGGCGATTATTATTTTAGTATATCTAATTTAAAATAAATTTTTGATGAAGGATTTTAAAATATTTATCTTTTTGATGGCTGTTTGTACACTGTGTTTTTGTAGTCTAAATTTAGATGCCCAAGAAACAGGAAAAACAACTATCAGAAGTTTGACTCATCGGGATTGGATATGGCAATGTTCTGATAACATGTTTATTTATATGCATTTTGATAAAAAGACTGTTACTGCAACAATGTATAGTCGTAGCAGTTGGAGTTGGAGGTTTAATACTCATATTCCAAATAAATATAATAGTATTCACTCCGAGTCTCATCCTTATCATCTTTCAGACTCTATTCCTACCGTTTTTGAATATGATAAAGTTAATAATACGAAACGAGGGCACTATTTGGTGTTACCTACAAGAGGAATTATTATGTCATCTGTTCTTGAGATAGTAAAAATTGATCAGGATAGTCTTGTCCTAAGAGATAATTACTCAAAAAATGAAACATTCTATAGGGCAATTAAAAAGAAAGAGTTGAAAAAAATGGTAGATAGAAAATGATAAATTATTAAAAACTGATCTTAAAGTGATAGCCCTTGAAGATGATTGCTTGAAAGAATCTTTCAGGGCTATCTTTGATGAAATTAATATTTTCAAAAATAGAACAAAATGAATTATAAAGCTTTACTGTTGTTAGTTGGAAATTTGTGGATAGGGACACTTTTGTGTGCTCAGAAACCTGCTCCTACAACAATGGATTTATTGCAAAATAAGTATTGGGTATATAAAGAAGCTTTCAGGATAGGTAGTCTTGTGTATGAGCAATATGATCAAAGAGAGCAATGTAGTACTTTCTTTTCTAAGCAGGAAGAGTTAAGTGGATGCCGTGATTATTATCTTTCTGATACAATTGTACGCTCCTATCAAGAGGATAGTGTCGGGATGGTGAAGAATGGAAAATATATTGTGGAAAGAGGAAGACGGGACACGGATGTCTTTGAAATAATGAAATTAACATCCGATTCTCTTGTAATAAGGCTTTGTTTGGACTCTTTGCATAGAAGTATCGGGGGAGGGCATCCCGTTGTCTATACAGCAGAGAAAAAGAGGTTTATAAGTAAAATGAAAAAGAAGGTACGGGAACAACTTAAAATAAACCCTTGATGAAAAGTATTAAAATATTTATCTTTTTAATGGCTGTCTGTACACTGTGTTTTTGCAGCCTAAGTTTGCATGCCCAAACACAAAGAGAACTGACTTTGAAAGCCTTGACTCGTCGGGATTGGATATGGCAAGTAAATACTAATTTTCTAATCTATTATCATTTTGATAAAGATTCGGTTTCTATTTTGGCTTATGGACGGAGCAACAATCCATTCTATGCCACTCATTATCCTAATGAATACGAATGTAGCTATTGGGGGACTTATCCTTATTATCTTTCTGATTCTGTTCCTTCTGTTTTTGAACATGAGAAAGTTGGTAATATGAAACGCGGACGTTACTGGGTGACATTGTCCGGTAAGAATATTTTGTCTGTTTATGAAATAATAGAGTTTACCGGAGATCGTTTCATTCTAAATGACAACGATCCAAGATATAAAAGAGTTTATAAAGCGAACAAAAGAACGAAGCTTAGTAAGCTAATGAAGAAAAAAAGTAGATCAAAGAAAGATAAGTTACGATGAAAAAATATATTTCTGTTAAAGCGAGCCGGTATTTGGTTGTTGTCTTTTCTATTCAATTATGGTTGGTCTATTCTCGGACACTTCCGGCACAAAGCACCCCGGACAGTATCGTTTCTTTTTTACCCGTAGCGGAAGCAAGGCGTTAAGTAATATACCGGTGAAATATCGATACTTCACAAAAGCGCGGAAGAGAGAAAACCGACGATTACGGACGAATATATATATTGCTCAGCCGGATTAAAGAGCCGGGACGGAGAAGGATTGAAGTGAAATTCGACAGTCCTGAGTATATCTATCGGAGGACTTTTTATCTACCGGTGTTTTCCAATGATTTTGATGCTGCTTTTTTCCCGGAGGGAGGCCCGTTGTCGCCTGTTCTGCTTCAGAACATAGCATTCAAAATCCTGGGAGCGGACGGACTGTCGAGGGAAGCAGCCGGATACGTGTTGAATGCGCGTGGAGATACTCTTATGCATATCTGCTCTGAGCACGACGGAATGGGATCATTTACTTTGACTCCGGTAGCTGGGGAATCTTATCATGCCATTCTCACCTCATCCGATCATGTCATCAAGCGCTTTGATCTCCCTCCTGTCCGTCCTGAGGGCATTGTACTTTCTGCTGTCTGTTACAAGCAACTCATATACTCCGGACAGCACCTCTCCGGAAGATGTCGTTATTGAAGGTGTGGATAGAAATGGAAAAGTTTGCCGATATGTAACAACCATTAATCAGTATACAGAGTAGTGTGATGAAGCTGTGGGGATCTACCCTTGTAGAACATATATTTGTAAATCCTATTTCTTCCTTTATGAAGTACCTTTCCTTCGGTAATAAAGTTGTTTAAGGTTAGAGAAAATCTATAACCGAAAGTTCTGGTTATAAAACTAAAACTTGTAATTGTATAACTAAAACTTTTGGATGTAAAACCAAAAGTTGCGGTTATAGATTAGAATAGGATACGAAGATGTTTTTCTCCTAAGGAAAAGATGTTTATATCCTATTGTTAGTAACTTATCTATTCATATCCTCAATGGAGATGGAATATTATCCATACTCGGGGATCACCCATACTCGGGAGACATCAGGATTTATGCATCCAGATCGATAGTATCTTTCTTCTGATTGCCAGAATATTGATGACAGATACAATGATAAACAGGAAGACGCCTACGCTGACGGCCGGCCAAAGCGATCCGATTTCCAGTTGTGGAAACAATAGATAGAGTGCACCGGTATAGGAATGTCGTATCCAGGCGACCAAACAGAGAGAGATGGCCAGTACAATGGTGTTCAGCCCTAAAGTTAAGACTTGATAAGGGCGTGCTACGCGTGCAGGGCTATATCCTATCAGTAGCAGGTTTTCCAACTTAGTCGTATTTTTTTGAAGAAGAAGGAAGATGCTTAGCATCAGGATATAAAAGGAAAGAATACTGATGAATAAACCGACACCGAGCACAATGCCTACGATTAGGCGCAAAAAGTAAGTGGTTTTTCCGGCATCCAGTTTTCCGTCTTCCGTTTCATAACCTTTTTGTTGGAAGTATTTGGCGATAGAAGCATCTGCAGGGTTACCGACTTCAACAATAAGACGTGCCGGTTGTGCTTCTTTTTCCGGTGCAAAGTTATTATTGGCCCATGCCATAAAGGACTCCGGAACTAATATCGTATTTAACCGATTGGAAAAACCGACAATGTTGCCTTTGTATTGCTCTGTCTGTCCGTTACCACGTAGAGTGATATCCATCTGCACCAGGCTCATTACACCTTCCGAAAGCTTGGGGAGACTTCGACTTTGGGCAAAACCGAAGTTATACAGATTTAAATAATTGCGCGGGATAATAATAGGTATGCTGCGCGTTTCTTCGTCAAAATGCCATTTGTCGAGTTTTACATCGACAAATTCATCGGGCACTGCTTCAAAAAACATATCTGTGGAAAGGCGGATACCGGCTTCCTGCATGCCAAGACCTGCCGATACCTTAAACTGTGAAGGGGTAAAGATACCTATCTCTTCGGTGAAAGGCTGTTCCTTCAGTTCTTTTATTTCTTGCGGAGAGAAGGTATTGCTTTTGCCGGCGAAAGATCCTAACGTACTGATTCTTTTACTGACGATGATATAATCTTTTTTCATAAAGCTGTCTCCTTCAGTAAACATCGGGATGATATCTTTATAAAACTGTATACTGAGTAATACGATCATCATGCCAAAGAGGTTGGCAAAAAAGAAACCGGCAAGTTGACCGATGCTGATATGTTGGCGAAGAAGCTTCCAGATGAGTGTCATAATTGGGTTGTATTACAGGCGTAAAACATGATTATAGGGTAATTCGATGTGTTTCCCGATGGAAGTAACGATGATTCCGGCTTCTTGTCTTCCTGCTTCTTCCAGAAGCAGGTTGCTCATGATCTTTCCATTACAATCGTCCAAATGACTGATTGGCTCGTCCAGAAAGATAAAGTCGAAAGGCTGGCAGAGCGCCCGGATAAAGGCCACCCGTTGTTGTTGTCCGAAAGATAACTTGCCGGCCTTTATATGAACTTTGTCTGCAATACCCATTGTTTCGAAAAGTGCAAGGATCTCCTTTTTTTTCTTGTAGCCGGTCAGGTTGTTCTTCAACTGGATGTTTTCGAGTGCCGTCAGTTCGGTAAACAGGCGTAAATCCTGAAAAAGCATACTCAGCGAGTGTTTTCGGAGGTTGACCCATTGCTCCACTGAATATGCTTTGATATTTGTTTCATCGAAATTAATGATCCCCTGGTAGTCGTTCCGGTAACCGTAAATATAACTGCATAACGATGATTTTCCGGTTCCGGATGCTGCTTCTATCAGATACATCTCGCCCTTGCTGAATACGACATTTTTATGCCAGATATCCGATGTGATAGAATTACGGTCGGCAAACACTTGTGGAAGTGTCTGCCGCAGGTGGATACTTTTCATATCTTCAATATTACATGCCGGTAAACTTCTTGACGAAGTCTACGATTTGTTTCAACGAATTGGTATCTTTGTTTTTTAGAATAAGATCTACTTCACTTACACCGTCACTTACATTGCTCACTTCCAGATAGCTGACTTGTGAAGCAAGATTATAATAAGTCTGGTATTCTTCTCCTCCGAAGCCTGTCATCATTTTCACTATCGGCAGTTCGAGAATGGCGTCCATATTGATGACAAAGAAGAAGTTCTTACCTTTCATGTCCGATGCATAACTGGTATCTTTTATCGACTTATCAGCCGCTTTGCCGATATTTTTGTATAGTAATTCGTCATTGGTGGCGTACATCTGGTTATCTTTGAATCCGAAGAAAATGTTCATGGCTCTTGATTTGTACACATATTCATTATCACTCAGTAGCACGATGTCTTCTCCTCTTTTCAGATTCAATGCTTTCTTGTTGTCATAAAGTGCTTTCAGTGCATTCCCGTTTTTCACATCCGCATATGCTACGAAAGCCGGGTCTTTTCCCATGGTTATATTGATCAGTCCGGCAGAGATATCACCGTTGAAGGAGGCGAACAATGCCTTTACTTCTTCCGCTTTGGAAATGGATACCGTATTACGGAATTCTTCGTTTTCTTGCAATAAATTGTATAGTTCTTCCCCGTTGGCCCCTATGTTCATAAATGCAATCGTTGAGGCCGGGAAATATTTAAGGAAAGTTGTGTTTAGCTTTGTAGTTGCCTTTTCTTGCTTTTTCAGCATTGCTTTGGCTTCCTCGTTTTCTGTATAATATTCAAATTGCAGAGCTATTTTTCCTTTTTCAAAATTAAGGTTGCCGAGGGCCATGATATCTTTGGGATCTACCTTGATACTTGTCAGTCCTATGTTCAATTGGCGGGCATATGCTTGTGGCAGTGCGGCCAGTGATGCCAGGAAGTTGACATCTCCTTTTTGTTTCTGCATTTTCTGGAAACCGGCGTTGCCTGCGATACTCTTTTCGGGAGTCTGTTTCATCAGTTCACCAATGGCTTTCTGTGCATTTTCCATTTGCGATTTCCGGTTTACTTGCACGAGCATTGCGGTTGTTTCGTTGAAAGCGAATATGTTTTGGTTGGCCACTACGGCATAGCTATATCCGTCAGTATCTTCCACAGGTTGACAAATCTGCTCTTTTACCATGACATCCAGCGAAGTACGCAATTTATCGATGTCGAGTATTTTGGTAACTAAGGATGCGTATGGGAAAGAAGGAGAGGTGAAGACGTAAACGGGTGCGTCCACATCTATTCCCGACTCTTTCGGATTGTTCAATACTTTCTCCAATTGTTGGAAAGTGGCCGCCGTAGTTCCGCTTTTCAAGGCTTCTATCATTTTTTGTTTAGCTGCTTCGTTTTCTTTGTCTTTCAGGCCCGATTTGTCAGCGAGAGACTTTAGGTTGATAGACGCTACAGCTGAGGCATCTGCCGGAATGGCACTTGTGTATTCCGATTTCTGAGAACATGCGGCAATGAATACAATCAGCATTGCTGATACTAAAAGTCGGGAAATCATCTTCTTTACCATAATTATTTGTTTTTTAAGTGAAAAGTATTCAGTAATAGTGATTAGTGATAAGTGCCATGCGGAGTGATAGCGCAGCTCGCTAATCGCTATTTATTACCATTGTTGCCACCAGTGCCGCCGTTTCTGTTCGTAGCCGCGATTTACCTAAGCTAATAGGGCGGAAACCTTTCCCGATCGCTTTTTTGACTTCCTCTTCACTGAAGTCTCCTTCCGGGCCGATTAGTACTAAAGCGTCCTTCCCCGGTTCCAGTATATCCTTTAAAAGGGGCTTTTCACCTTCATAGCAGTGTGCTATGAACTTTTGTCCCGGATAATCTTGGGCTATGAATTTGTCAAATTCCACCATCTCGTTCAATTTAGGCAAACGTGCCTTTAGTGATTGCTTCATGGCAGATACGAGTATTTTCTCGATACGTTCCGTTTTGATGACTTTCCGTTCAGAGAAGCGGCAATTAAGAAATGTCAGTTCATCGAAACCGATCTCTGTTGCTTTTTCGGCAAACCATTCATTGCGGTCCATATTCTTGGTCGGCGCCATGGCAATGTGCAAATGTCCCGACCATAGAGGTGCTTGCGGAATGGTTTCAATCAGTTTTACTAAACAACGCTTATTAGTCGCCGCAGTGATTTCTGCACGGTAGAAGTTACCTTTACCATCCGTAAGGGTAATTTCGTCACCTATACCGAGACGCAATACACGCGTGCAGTGCTGTGCTTCTTCTTCTGGAAGTTCCGGTTTGGTCAGTATATCAGGGGTATAAAAAACGTGCATATTCTGGTTTTATTTTTTTCGGTTTATCTCATCACGCAAGCGGGCTGCCAACTCATAATTTTCGTCTTTGATAGCCTGTTCTAATGCGTTTTCCAATGAATTTATATTGGTAGAGTCACTGGTTTCATTTTCTTTATCCGGATTCTCTGCGGGACGTTCATCGTCATCATCCAAACGGATACACTCTCTATCGAGGATGGATTCATAAATATAGATCGGACAGTCGGAACGCACAGCCAGTGCGATGGCATCCGAAGTACGGCAATCGATACGGATAATCTCTTCCTCTTTTTGCAGATAAATGTACGAGTAGAAAACACCTTCCTTTGCTTTGTAAATAAGAACTCTGAGCATTTTTGTTCCCAGAATGTTCAGGCAAGTGTAGAATAAATCGTGCGTTAACGGGCGTGGTGCCTTTACACCTTTCAGACATAAGGCAGTGGCTTGCGCTTCGGCAGGACCTATGATGATAGGCAGTTGCCGTTCCCCGTCCACTTCTCCTAACACCAAGGCATAGGCACCTACCTGTGCCTGGCTGTTGGAGATGTTTAATACTTGTAATTCTATCTTTTTATCCATTGTTATTTTTTACTTAATTCTTCGGGTTGATGCTTGTATCTGAAAACCAGTGCAAACAAAATTCCGATGACTAATGCATAACCCGCAAAAATAAACCAGATATCCGGCCATTCGCGGCTGATTAACATTCCATCCGAATAAACCGAGAAAGCATCTACTACCGCACCGCTGGCATATCCTCCGATGATGGCTCCCAATCCGTTGGTCATCATAAAGAATAGTCCTTGGGCACTGGCTCTGATTTCCGGTTTGGCTTCTAATTCAACAAACAGAGAACCCGAAATGTTGAAGAAATCAAATGCCATCCCATAAACGATCATTGAAAGTATCAGCATCCATAATCCGGATCCCGGGTCGCCGAGTCCGAAAAGGCCGAAGCGGAATACCCACGCGAACATGCTGATAAGCATCACCCGTTTGATTCCGAAGTGTCTCAAAAAGAAGGGTATGGCAAGAATAAACAGGGTTTCACTCATTTGTGAGATAGAAAGCAGGATGACGGAATGCTTCACCCCGAATGAATCGGCAAATTCGGGTATGGAAGCAAAACTGCCTAAAAAAAGATCTCCGTAACTGTTTGTGATTTGCAAAGCAGCCCCTAACAGCATGGAGAAAAAGAAGAAAATAGCCATTTTCTTGCGTTTGAATAATACCAGTGCATCGAGTCCGAAAGCGGAAAGCATATTTTTGTTTTCGCTTTTGGCAGGCGGACAGGCGGGAAGCGTAAAAGAATAGAAACCCAGAATGAGTGCTGCCGCACCGCCTACATAAAGTTGCGCACAGGAGGATTTGAATCCTGTCAAGTCTACCGCCCACATGGCGCAAATGAAACCGATAGTTCCCCATACACGAATGGGAGGGAAATCTTTGACGATATCACATTTATATTGTTCAAGAGCATTGTATGAAACGGTGTTGGCCAATGACAAGGTTGGCATATATACCAACAGGTTGAGTAACATTGCCCAATACATATGGTCGTAATCAGTGGCTGTGGAAGCATAGAAAAGACAGGCTGCGCCCAAAAGGTGAAGAATACCGTACAGTCTTTCGGCATTTACCCACTTGTCGGCGATAATACCTGTCAGGCCCGGCATGATAAGTGAAGCGATCCCCATTGTAGCAAAGATGGCACCTATTTGTCCACCTTCAAAGTGCAGAACACCGCCCATATAGCCACCTAACGAAATTAACCACGATCCCCACACAAAGAACTGCAGGAAGTTCATAATAATCAATCGATACTTGATGCTCATATTGTTTTCATTTAGTTACGGGTAATAAGCTGCAATTTTAGTCAGGTGGTATTACTGTACAATGCGACTTCGTTTGTAGCTCGTTACTATTCAATATAGCTGCAAATATAATGTTTTTCGTTGATTGCGCACCAAAAGTGTGGAGAAAAGAGCCTGTTTCAAGAGGAAAATAGGGATGGGACAGGTATATAAAAAAAAGAAGGCTATCTATCCCAGACAGCCAATCTTTATTAACCTTAAATCTAATACCATGAAAAACACAGTGCAAAGATAAATGGTTTTATGTTTTAGAACATAATGTTTTGCTATAAATCTGCGATTTGTTAACCTTAATTAACTTTGGTAATTCCTTTATTCTGTTATTGGGCCTTACTCCACATATAGAACCAATCCTTTCAGGTATTCTCCTTCCGGATGGTAAATATTGACAGGATGATCTGCCGGCTGCGTCAACTGATGCAAAATACGTACGCTACGTCCCGACATGGCAGCTGCGGTAAACACGGCAGTACGGAAATTATCTTTGGTTACTACCTGTGAACAGGAAAAAGTAAACAGTATGCCACCCGGTTTGATTTTTTCAAAAGCTTTGGCATTCAATTTACGATAACCTTGCAAGGCATTGCGTAGCGCGTCTTTATGTTTTGCAAAAGCGGGCGGATCAAGAACGATCAGGTCGTATTGGTCACCCATCCGGTCAAGGTACTTAAAGGCATCTTCTGCATATGCTTCATGACGTGGGTCACCGGGGAAGTTCAGTTCGACGTTTTTGTTTGTCAGATCAATTGCTTTGGACGAGCTGTCTACGGAATGGACAAGCTTGGCACCGCCGCGCATTGCATAAAACGAGAATCCTCCGGTATAGCAGAACATATTCAGTACCGAACGGTCTTTGGCATAACGTTCCAATAGAGCCCGGTTCTCACGTTGGTCTACAAAAAAGCCTGTTTTCTGTCCTTTCAACCAGTCTACATGAAACTGCAAACCGTATTCGCGGGCGATATTATCGGTGCTTCCGCCTTTCAGAAAACCGTTTTCCGGGAAAAGATCGGCTTTGAAGGGCAGGGTTGTTTCTGATTTATAATAAATATTTTCTATTTTGTCGCCCATCACTTCCGACAAAGCTTCGGCAATGGCCATCCGGTCGACGTGCATACCGGCAGAATGGGCTTGCATGACGGCTGTCTTGGCGTATATATCGATTACCAGGCCGGGCAGATTATCTCCTTCGCCATGCACCAGACGATAGGTGTCGTTGGTGGGATTGGTGGCGATTCCGATACTCTTGCGCATGTCATAGGCTATTGCTAATTTACGCTTCCAGAAGTCGGAATCGATTGGCTCCTGTTTGAAAGAGAGCACGCGCACCGCGATACTTCCTATCTGGAAATGTCCTTCGGCTATAAATTCTTTTTTAGAGGTGTATACTTCCACAACTTCACCTTCTTCCGGTTCTCCGTCAAAACGGGCGATAGCACCGGAGAAAATCCAGGGGTGAAAACGTTTTAATGATTCTTCTTTGCCGGGTTTTAAGTATACTTTATACATTGTGAATTATGATTTATGAATGATGATGATTTATGAAAAGGGAAGAAAGGCTATTTTGCCTGCGATTCGTCTTCGGCGGTTACGGTGGCTTCTTCTATTTCAAAGTTGCCGGTACGTTTTAGCTCCTGCAACCGGTTATAGATGTTCAGGCAAGCCCATGCGTCTGTTGCCGCATACTGTTTCTGAGCATCCGTCAGTACATCTGCTTCCCAGTTGGATAGGCGTTGTGACTTGGAAATCTTTTCTTTGAACAGAATGCCGTATATCTTTTGCAGACTTTTGTCCTGAATGCCGAAAGGACGTACGAAATCCTGTAGTTCTATGCAACCCTGCTGATTGAACGGTGCACGTTTATGCAACATCATGAAATCGTCACGAAGTGATAATCCCACTTTTATTATTTCCGGGTTTTCCAATAGTCCTATTAACGATTGTGTGAGTCCTGTCATGTTTAAACGAAACAGGAAACAGCATTCGTCTGACGAGATTTGCAGTAACGCTACCTTATGAGACTGCCCTTTGGTGAATGACGGGCGGGTTTCGCTGTCAATACCCAATATCTGTTGCGCCTGCAGATACGCTACTGCCTTGTCGGCCTCCTTTTCGCTTTGGATCACATATATCGGTCCCTCAAAGACAGCTTTCGGCAGTTCCTTTATCTCTTCTTTGCTTATTGTTCTTTTTATAACCATTTTCTTTTCTTATTCATCGTCGTGGCAATGACAGCCATGGTCGTGGCAGTGGCAATCGCCCTCTTCGCAATGACAGTCTTCGTCATCACAATGGCAATGGTCATTGTCTGATTCATACTCATCTTCTTCTTCAGTCTCCTCTTCTTCATCCGGCTCCTGATTATACTTCACATCATGGAGTGCACGAAGGGTATTTACCAACTTTTGCCCCCATAACATTCCGAAGTTTTCTTGGCAGATGGCAAGAGAATCGTTCATCGTTTCATTCAGACCGAGTTGAAATACGAAAATAAAATCACGGATATCCTGATAAATGTCGGCAAGATCTTCCGAAATGTTTTTCTTGATCGGTTGGTCGCTGTATGCCATCTCCGGTAGGAAAACTTCGAGATAGTCGTCTTTCTCAGCCAGGATGTCCGACAGGTTTATACGTAAAACTTCGTACATCTCTTCCGTCACATAAGTTTCCGGTGCTTCATCACCTATTGTTTCGCACTTAGGGAGCATGGATGCCTTGAGATAAAGCAATGGAAGTATTTTTAGGGTTGTATCGACAAAAGCCTTACGTTTCATGCCCTCGGCACGTTCCAGAAAAGCACAGAATTCTGCGGCTACCGTAACGAATTCTATTACATTTTTATCGAATATAGTCTGACTCTCTTTCTTCATATCTGCTTAATTTGAAACGCAAAGGTAAGAAAAAGGATTGAAAGAGAACGGGGATTAGTAATAAAACAATCTAAAGCTGCTTAAAGATACACAGCGTCATATGGCAGAAGGCGGGCTTCTTGTATCCTGTATGGCCGGAGGATAATTGGGAATAGGCAATAACTTTAAAGGTAACAGTTAGGAAGAAAATTGTTTTTTTACTACTTTTGCATCTCTAATATAATATAAAGGTAAAAGAATACTCATGGCAAAAAAGAAATCAGATAAAGAGAAAGATACGGAATCTAAAGTACCTTCTACTAATAAGTTTACAGCATTTTTTAAGAACGAGACGATTCATTTTGTCATCGGGTTGGTACTGGTGATATTCTCTGTATATTTATTGTTGGCATTCTCTTCCTTCTTCTTTACAGGGGCAGCCGACCAGAGCATTATTGACAGTGGAAATCCGCATGATTTATCGACGGTGAATAATCATGTGAAAAACTATGCCGGTTCACGCGGGGCTCAACTGGCCAGCTATCTGATTAACGACTGTTTCGGTATATCGTCGTTTTTTATCCTTGTTTTTCTGGCGGTGGCCGGTTTGAAGCTGATGCGTGTGCGAATTGTCCGGTTGTGGAAATGGTTTATCGGTTGTTCGTTATTGCTTGTTTGGTTTTCCGTATTTTTCGGTTTCGCCTTTATGGATACTTATCAGGATTCATTTATCTATCTGGGAGGCCGGCATGGATATAATGTCGCCAATTGGTTGACTTCTCAAGTCGGACAGCCGGGAGTGTGGCTGATACTGCTCGTGACAGCCATCTGTTTCTTGATTTATGTCAGTGCACGTACGGTGATATGGTTGCGTAAACTCTTTACTCTTAGTTTCCTTAAGCGTACTAAAAAGGAAGAGACAGAAGAAGATAAACCGGCTTTTGCCGATCAACAGCCGAAACCGGAATTTGTCAATCCAAAACCTCATGAAGTGGAATTCTCTATGGACAGGACTTTCCAGCAGGTACCTGCTTCGAAAGAGACAAAGGTGAAAGAGCCGGAGGTACAGGAACCGGATGTGCGGGAACCGGAATTTGTTGTTCCGGCGAATACGGAGCATGAACTGCCGGCAGGAGAGGAAGTGACGATGACATTCGAACCTACAACTCCCGATCCGTTGCCTGCGGTGGATAAACAGGCAGATAAAGAACCGGACTTTGAAATAGAGGTTGCTGAAGATGATGATGAAAACTACCGTGGCAAGGAGACGGAGCCTTATAATCCGAAACTCGATCTTGAGAATTACCGTTTTCCTACCATTGACTTGATGAGGCATTATGAAAATAATGAACCTACCATCAATATGGAAGAGCAAAATGCAAACAAGGATAAGATTATCAATACATTGCGTAGCTTTGGTATTGAGATCAGCACGATCAAGGCAACGGTAGGACCCACAGTGACGCTTTATGAAATTACTCCCGAACAAGGGGTGCGTATCTCCAAAATACGCGGACTGGAGGATGATATTGCTCTCAGCCTTTCTGCATTGGGGATCCGTATTATTGCTCCGATTCCGGGGAAGGGAACGATCGGTATCGAAGTTCCGAACTCCAATCCGAAAATCGTTTCGGGACAAAGTATTATCGGCAGTAAGAAATTCCAGGAATCGACGTATGATTTGCCGATTGCATTTGGTAAAACGATTACAAATGAAGTGTTTATGGTCGACCTCTGCAAAATGCCCCACGTACTTGTGGCCGGTGCTACCGGACAGGGTAAATCTGTCGGTCTGAACGCGATCATTACTTCGCTGCTTTATAAGAAACATCCTGCCGAACTGAAATTTGTTCTGGTCGATCCGAAGAAAGTGGAATTCAGTATTTATTCGGTGATAGAACACCATTTCCTTGCCAAATTGCCTGATGGTGGAGATGCCATTATAACAGATGTAACCAAGGTTGTGCAGACTTTAAACTCTGTCTGTGTGGAGATGGACACCCGCTATGACTTGTTGAAAATGGCACATGTGCGCAATATAAAGGAATATAACGAGAAGTTTGTCAATCGTCGTTTGAATCCGGAAAAGGGGCACAAGTTTATGCCTTATATCGTCGTGGTGATCGATGAGTTCGGTGACTTGATCATGACTGCCGGCAAGGAGATTGAATTGCCTATTGCCCGTATTGCCCAGTTGGCCCGTGCGGTAGGTATCCATATGATTATCGCTACCCAGCGTCCGACGACGAATATTATAACAGGTACGATTAAAGCGAACTTCCCGGCACGTGTCGCTTTCCGTGTATCGGCTATGATGGACTCGCGTACCATTCTCGACCGTCCGGGAGCCAACCAACTGATAGGCCGGGGAGATATGTTGTTCCTGCAAGGTGCCGATCCGGTTCGTGTGCAATGTGCGTTTATCGATACACCGGAGGTAGAAGAGATAACGAAGTTTATAGCGAAGCAGCAAGGTTATCCCACTGCTTTCTTCCTGCCCGAGTATGTCAGTGAAGATGGGGGCAGTGATCTGGGTGATGTGGATATGGGACGTCTCGATCCGTTGTTTGAAGATGCCGCCCGTCTGATTGTTATTCATCAACAAGGTTCTACTTCGTTGATACAACGTAAGTTCTCTATCGGTTATAACCGTGCCGGCCGTATTATGGACCAATTGGAGAAAGCAGGAATCGTAGGCCCTACTCAGGGAAGCAAGGCGCGCGATGTGTTGTGCATCGATGAAAACGACCTGGAAATGAGATTGAACAATTTACAATAAGTAAGCGTTAATACAACAAATGGAAAAGTACATTTTTAGCATTTTGATAGCTTTACTGACTTTGCCTGTGTTTGCCCAAAAACAAGCGCAGGCAAAACTCATGCTGGATAAGACGGCTGCTGCTTTTGAGAAGGCCGGCGGTGTACAAGCCGATTTTACTGTAGAGGCTTTTAATAAGGGAGGCTTGTTAGGTAAAGCCGTCGGGAACATAAAACTGAAGGGGGAGAAGTTTTTATTGAAAACATCTGAAACAATTTCTTGGTTTGACGGGGAAACCCAATGGAGCTATTTAACGCAAAATGATGAGGTGAACATCAGTACTCCTACGGAAGAAGAATTGCAGGGTATGAATCCTTACGCGTTGCTTTATCTTTATAAGAAAGGCTTTGATTATAAACTGGGAGTCGAAAAGAAGTTTAGAGGAACGCCCGTCAGCGAGGTTGTTCTTACTGCAACGAATAAGAAACAGGATTTATCGCGCATTGTGCTTTATGTGACGAAAGATACTTACGAACCTGTTTTTATTGCTGTAGAACAGAGAGACGGCAGCCGGAGCGAGATAACAATCACCCGGTATCAGACAGGATTAAAGCTGGCTGACTCTGTGTTTGTGTTCGATAAGAAACAATACCCTACTGCCGAAGTCATAGATTTGAGATAAACAGTAGTTTTTCAACCTTGAATAGTAAATTGTAAAATAACAAATAGAACGATGGAAATAGAAAAAGTGAAATGCCTGATTGTAGGTTCGGGCCCCGCCGGATATACGGCGGCGATATATGCAGGACGTGCTAATTTGTCTCCTGTGCTTTATGAAGGACTTCAGCCCGGCGGGCAGTTGACTACAACCACAGACGTGGAAAACTTTCCCGGATACCCCGAAGGGATCAGCGGGCCGCAATTGATGGAAGATTTACGTGCACAGGCAGGGCGTTTCGGTGCGGATATCCGTTTTGGTATTGCCACTGCCTCTGATTTGAGTAAGGCTCCTTATAAGATTACAATTGACGGCGACAAGGAAATCGAAACGGAAACATTGATTATTGCAACCGGAGCTACGGCCAAATACTTGGGATTGGACGACGAAAAGAAATACGCCGGAATGGGTGTGAGCGCTTGTGCCACTTGTGACGGTTTCTTCTACCGGAAGAAAGTGGTTGCTGTTGTCGGCGGTGGTGATACGGCTTGTGAAGAGGCGATTTATCTGGCCGGATTAGCCTCAAAGGTATATTTGGTGGTTCGTAAACCCTATCTGCGTGCGTCGAAAATTATGCAGGAACGTGTGCGGAATCATGAGAAGATCGAGGTGCTGTTTGAACATAATGTGACAGGACTCTTCGGTGAAAACGGTGTAGAAGGTATGAGCCTTGTGAAACGTTGGGGAGAACCGGATGAGGAACGTTACACATTGCCTGTCGATGGTTTCTTCCTGGCCATCGGACATAAACCGAATTCTGATATCTTTAAACCTTATCTGGATACGGATGAAGTGGGATATATCATAACGACACCCGACAAGCCTTGTACGAAGATACCGGGTGTTTTTGCCGCCGGAGATGTGGCCGATCCGCATTATCGTCAGGCGATAACGGCTGCCGGAAGCGGTTGTAAAGCTGCTATTGAGGCTGAACGTTATTTGTCGGAAAAGGGACTTATTTAATGAAAGAAATAGAAAATAGGATTTAAAAGAAACGGGCTGTGCGATGAAAAGTTGCACAGCCCGTTTTTGTGAATTTTATAATCCGTTTTAATCTCTTTTTTTAATAGATTTCTATCTCATCAATGTAGAGGTCGGCCTGCAGAAGCTTTTTCGGAGAATCGGTTTTGAAATCGATTCCGTTGCGCAGGGTACCTCCATTGCGGATGGTCACTTTTACATAACCGGCTTCGGTAGGGGAAAAAGAGAGAGAATCGGTGTATGCTTTCCTTCCCTTTTCGGGCAGTTGCCTTGTAAATGAAGCAGTTGCTACTTCGCGGTACTGTTTTCCATCATCGGAGACTTCTACTTTTGCACTGCCGGCAGGCAGGATACGGTAAGCCGGGTTGAACAGCGAACCGAATACGACTTTACTAATCTGTACCGGTTTGTCCAGTTGTACTGTGAATATGACTTCTGTACGCTGATCGTTCATGGCGAAACTGGTCCACGGAGTGTAAGAGGCATTGTTTCCACGTTTACCGTTAGTCAGTCCGAAAGTTGTTTTATCAGCTCCGAACAGATCGTTTTCTCCAAAAGTATCTCCGGCTATCCATCCAGTACCAGGTGTCACGGTGAAGCTTTTCCCACTGATGAGGTTGCCGTAGAGAGGCTTGTGGCGAACTTTCCCTAACATTTTACCGTTTTTGAAAGCAGTTGCTTTCAAATCGATATTTCCTTGTAGCGGGAAAGGTGCGGTATAGAGGGTAGATTGAAGTGTCGGTTCGCTTCCATCGGTCGTATAATGAATTTCCGCATCCGGATAATAGCATTCTAATACTACATTTAGCGTATCGTTTTCTACGTGGGTATTAATGTTTACATCAAAGAAATTACGGCATGCTTTGACATTCATGATATCCAGTCTTTCGAACTCTCCGGCCATACGTCGGCAGAAACTTTCCCAGCCTTTATTTTGATTTTGTGTCCAACCGGTTTCGGCAATGGCAATGGCTTTGGGAAATATCTGATAGTCGCGACGGTCATCGGTCTGCATGTACTCCGCCCATGCATTTCCCTGTACGCCGATGATGTGTTTCTTTACCAGTTCATCAGCATTATCTTCTACCGGATTGTAGGTATAGGTCATTTTAAGGGTGACATATCCGCCGATAGTGACCGGTGCTGTTTCCGGATCTTCCTGATAGTAATCCACATACATATACGGACTTGGAGTCATGATAGCATTGTGTCCCAACTTGGCAGCGTTCATTCCGCCTGCCACACCTCTCCATGACATGACGGTAGCGTTGGGGGCCAAACCTCCTTCCAGGATTTCGTCCCAACCGATGATGTTGCGCCCTTTACCGTTCAGGTATTTCTCCATGCGGGTAACGAAATAGCTTTGCAGCTTGTCCTCCTTACTGTGTAGTTTTCCGTCAATGGAATTCGGAGTCGTATCGTCTTTTAATCCTAATTTCTTTATAAGTTCTTGGCAGTGTGTGCAATTCTTCCAGGATGTCTTGGGACATTCGTCGCCTCCTATGTGGATATATGCACTTGGGAAGAGTTCTATGACTTCATCCAGCACTCCCTCCAAAAAGGCAAAAGTTTCTTCTTTGGGGCAATACACTTGATCGAATACTCCCCACGTACCCGTTACGTCATAAGTCGTATCGGGCGTGCACGAAAGCTCCGGATAAGAGGCTATGGCAGCGATGGCATGGCCCGGCATTTCGATTTCCGGGATGACCGTAATGTATTTGCTGGCTGCATAAGCCACTACCTCTTTTATCTGTTCCTGAGTATAATATCCTCCGACTTCTTTCCCGTCAAAGATTTGAGGATAGTTGGTATAATAGTAATCTACCAAAGTTTCTTTTCGTTTAGAACCGATTTCCATTAGTTTGGGGAACTTTTTAATTTCAATTCTCCATCCTTGATCATCCGTCAGGTGCCAGTGGAAAATGTTCATCTTGTGCATGGCAAGCATGTCGATAAACTTGTATACATAATCTATCGAAGCGAAATTCCGGCATGGATCGAGCATCATTCCACGGTAAGAGAAACGGGGAGCATCTTCTATTTCGACGGCTGGTACAGACCAGTTGGCGCGTTTGTTACGTACTTTACCGTAAACCTCCGGGGGGAGAAGTTGATAAAGTGTTTGCAAAGCATAGAAAAAACCGTTGGGTTGTGAAGCCGTAATAGTGATATTGGCAGGGGTTACGGATAACTTATATCCTTCCTGCGGCAATCCTTCCTGTGTGTTGAATGTGATGGCAGGAATTCCGTCATGTTCTTTATCTGTCCGCTCCAATGAGATACCGGCTGGGGGAGCCA
>NZ_HF991101.1:35732-38728 GCF_000432295.1 Bacteroides sp. CAG:189 | reverse complement strand
TTAGCCAGTCGGTTGATAAGACTGTCGGCAATCGATTGTACTTCCGGTGAGCAACCGGTCGTAATGACCTTTACTTTTTTATTCAAATCAAACCGTCCCTGTTGGGGGACCATCTGATTGGGCAACGGAACGACGTTGTACTCGTTCACGATTTCTTTTGAATCCTTGCATCCGGGGGTGATGAACAGGAGAGACAAAAGAAAGAAGGAAAATCCTTTTTTCATGGTACTAAATGTGTGTTAAGTTATATAATTGAGATAAAAAAATTATCCTATTTTGCTGATCTTCTTCAGCTTTTCTTCATCAATGATTTTTATTTTCCTTCCGTCGATTGTGATAAGGCGTTCAGTTGCAAAGTTTGATAAGGTGCGGATAGCATTGGAGGTCGTCATGTTGGAGAGGTTTGCCAAGTCTTCCCGTGAGAGGTAAATGCTTAAGGTAGATCCGTCTTCTTCAAGCCCGTAACTTTCTTTGAGGAACAAGAGAGATTCTGCCAATCTGCCGCGAATATGTTTTTGGGTCAGGTTTACCGTCCGTTCATCTGCAATTCCTAAATCAACAGAGAGCTGACGGATAAAAAACATAGCTAAGTCATTGTTTTGAGTAACTAAAGTCATGATAGCACTCATTGGCACCAATCCCACGAGAGATGGTTCGAAAGCTGCTGCAGCGGTTACAAAATCTTCTTTGGCAAAAAAAGCACGATAAGCAAAATATTCGGTCGGCTTCATCATGCGTATAATCTGGCTGCGTCCTCCGACTCCTTCCTTATATATTTTCACTTTTCCGCTAAGGAGACACATTAGATGGGTAGGCGTTTCACCTTCGCAATAAATAACTTCGTTCTTCTTATAATTTTGTAGAGTAAAATTGTTCGCCAGGAACTCTCTTTGTTCGTTATTCAAAGGAGCCCACATATCGGAAAGTTTTTCCGCGATATCTATGTCTGACAAGTTTGTCTTTACCATAAGTGCTGCAAAACTGTGTTATAAAGCACAAATGTAGAAAGAAAAAATGAGAAAAAGAACAAAATGAAAAAAAGATTGCACACAAGTGGATTTTGTGTGTCGAAATGCGGATGGCAGGAGTGTATACTTTCACATGGCGAAAGTATATATTCTTGTATCATAAAAGTGTATACTTTTCATGAATGGAAGTATACACTTTTATAAAGGGGGCGATAGGTTCCGCTCCGCTATATGGCTGTTATTTAGTGAATAATAATTCCCTGTATTTGGGCAGAGGCCATATTTCATCATCGATTTCCATTTCCAGATGATCGATATGATCGCGGATATTATCCAGATAAGGCCGTACGGTTTCCTCATAGGCAAATGCCTTTTCCTGGAAATTATCTTTATGATTGGCCACTTTGCGGGCTTCTGTCATGTCTCTGACTAATACCTTGATGGCAGTGACGCGGCGTGAAATTTCTCTGATGAGTTCTTTACGGTCGGCACTCATGATTTCATATTCTTCCGGAGGGAATATTTCTTTCAGTCCTCTTAAATTCTCCAATAAGCGGTTTTGATAGATTACGGCAATCGGAACGATGTGGTTGATGGCCAGATCGCCCAATACGCGGCTTTCTATCTGAACTTTCATGGTGTATTTCTCCAGCTCTACTTCCAGACGGCAGGCCAGTTCCGTTTCGTTGAAAATACGTTCGCCTATCAATACCGATTTGGATTGGTTATCCATGTAATGCATCAACGCTTCAGGCACATGGCAGATATTGCTCAATCCACGGCGGGCTGCTTCTTGTTTCCATTCTTCCGAATAGCCGTCACCTTCGAAACGGATCGGTTCGGAAGCAATGATCGTTTCTTTCAGCAAACGGAAAATGGCTTCGTCCTTGCCGACTCCTTCTTCCATCAGTTTTTCGACAGAAGCACGGAATTCGTTCAACTGATTGGCCATGGCGGCATTGATGGCGATCATGGCGGCAGCACAGTTGGAAGAGGAACCTGCAGCACGGAATTCAAAACGGTTTCCTGTGAAAGCGAACGGGGAAGTACGGTTTCTGTCTGTGGTGTCCAGTAAAATTTCCGGAATGCGCCCTATGCCTAATTTTAATGTTGTTTTTTCTTCCGGTGTCATTTTGCTGCTTCCTACCTGGCGTACTATTTCGTCCAAAGTGGCAGAGAGCTGTTTGCCCAGGAAAATAGAAAGAATAGCGGGAGGAGCTTCATTAGCACCCAAACGATGACTGTTGCCGGCGCTCATGATAGAAGCACGTAGCAAATCTTGATTTTTGTAAACCATCATTAATACGTTTACCAGGAAAGTGAGGAAAAGCATATTACCTTTCGGATTCTTTCCCGGGGCAAAAAGATTAATGCCGGTGTCGGTACAGAGCGACCAGTTATTGTGTTTCCCCGATCCATTTACTCCGCTATATGGTTTCTCGTGTAGCAATACGGCAAAGTTATGTTTACGGGCAATGCGCTTCATCAAATCCATAACGAGTTGGTTATGGTCGTTGGCGAGGTTGGCGTTTTCAAAAATAGGAGCTAATTCAAATTGATTGGGAGCAACTTCATTGTGACGGGTTTTTACCGGAATTCCCAGTTTATGGCACTCTATTTCCAGCTCTTTCATAAATGCAGTGACGCGGGGGGGGATAGAACCGAAATAATGATCTTCCAACTGCTGGTCTTTGGCCGAAGAGTGCCCCATCAGCGTACGTCCCGTCAGGCAAAGATCCGGACGTGCATTATATAAAGAGGAGTCGACAAGAAAATACTCCTGTTCCCATCCTAAGTTGGTGAATACGCGGGTTACGTTTTTATCGAACAACTGACACACTTCGGTTGCTGCTTTATCAACGGCTGCGAGTGCTTTCAGCAAAGGTGTTTTATAATCTAATGCTTCGCCGGTATAAGAGATGAAAATAGTAGGGATACACAAGGTGGTGTCTACTACGAAAGCCGGTGAAGAGACGTCCCAAGCAGTATATCCGCGTGCTTCGAACGTGTTGCGGATACCTCCGTTAG
>NZ_HF991101.1:24770-35696 GCF_000432295.1 Bacteroides sp. CAG:189 | reverse complement strand
GGAAAGAAGAAGCGTCCGGTTCTTGCTGGATAAGCAGTTTTCCGGAGAAGCGTTCAATGACCCCTCCGTCTTCGCCGAACTCGATAAAACCGTCATGCTTTTCTGCTGTTCCGTCTGTAAGAGGCTGAAACCAGTGCGTATAATGAGTTACATTGAGCGATTTAGCCCAACTTTTCATGCCATTGGCAATCAGATCGGCCATTTCACGACTGATAGGAGTACCTTTTTCAATGGCATCGGTTACCGCCTTGTAAGCTTCTTTAGGAAGATATTCCTGCATTTTCTTACGATCGAATACATGACTGCCATAATAATCGGATAATTTGTTGGAAGGAGTGATGACCTCCAGAGGGCCTCTGTTTGAGAGCTCTTGTAAAGCGAAAAATCTCATTTTAGACATAAATGGTCTGTTTTTTATCGGTTGATGCTGCAAAATTATATGTTTTTTCTGATAGTACCCCTATATTTTAGGGGGTAATTTTGAAAAACATCTTTTTTTTCTTAGATAATCCCCCTTGATGAATGGCACAAACCCGATAAGTGTTTCGTCATGTCTTTCTTTGGGGAATTTTTCTTTGCTGTTTTTTTTGTCGCGTTGCCTGATATCTGTTCCATTACATGATAAAAGGGATACATTGTCGTGTATCGTTCGGAGCTCATCAAAGCCAAAGGTTGGCTATAACTCTTTTTTATAAATCAGTGTTAATCTCCGGATAGATCTTTTCTTTTCATTGTTTTTAAGTATATTTGTTCCATAGTAATGGAAAGGATTTTTTTTGAAACACTATAAGTTGATATGGATTTTGGTTTTGGTTTTATTCCTTTTAGTACCGAAAGGAAGAGCCAATTCTGTTTTGAACCCGTATACGAGTGAACCCATCACTGTGGATTCTATCTTGCATAATGTGATGACCTTTACCCCTTTCTATGAAAAAATAGTGAATGACTACCGGGCAGACCTTTATATAAAAGGTAAACTGAATATCCGAAAAAAGAATTTCATGTTCCGCTACCTTCCGAAAATGTTTCGCATGCAGAAAGGGGTGCGTGAGTATTTGATGGAATCGTATAGTGAATTGCATTTCACAGCTCCCAATATTTACGATCAAAAGGTAAAAGCCGGTTACGGTACTGTTTTCAGTGGCGGCTTCCAGGCAACGATGCTTGAATATTTTCATGTTAATGCCTATTCTCCTACATTGCTTTACGACCGCCTGCTCTCGCCACTTGCCAAAAATGCGAAAAAATATTATCGTTACCAGATAGATACTATCATGGGGACACAGGATAATATGCACTATAAAATACGTTTTATTCCTAAGTCGAAAAGTGACCAGTTGGTGGGAGGATATATGATTGTCAGTTCTGATGTGTGGAGTCTGCGTGAAATACGTTTTTCCGGACGTTCTGAACTTCTGACTTTTGAAAATCTCATTAAAATGGGAGAGGTGGGGGATGACAATGAATTTCTGCCTGTGTGTTATGAATTTAAGGTCCGTTTCAATTTTGTGGGTAATGTGGTAGATGGCAGTTATCTGGCTTCATTGAATTATAATTCCATCGAGTTGAATGACCGGGGTAAGTATCGTAAAGAAAAAAAGAAGTTTGACCTTACGGAATCTTATACATTGAGATCGGATACGAACTCTCTGCTGGTGGATAGTGCCCATTTTGCTTCTTTACGTCCTGTCGAGTTGAGCAGCGATGAAAAAAAACTGTATGAGGATTATGCTTTAAGGAAAGATACTTCCGTTTCGAAACCTCCTTCACGGCGTCGTGTGTTTTGGGGGGAGGTTGGTGATTTTTTGTTATCTGATATTAACATGGATCTGTCCCATGTCGGTAGTGTCAAATGTTCTCCTATTATAAATCCGCTACTGCTGAGTTATAGTGGTAGTAACGGCTTCTCTTGGCGGCAGGATTTTAAGTACAACCGGTTGTTTTCCGGAGATAAAGTATTGCGGATTGTACCCCGGATTGGTTATAATTTTACCCGTAAGGAATTTTATTGGTCGGCAAATGCCGATTTTGATTATTGGCCGCAGAAGAGGGGGGCTATTCATGTTAATTTTGGTAATGGTAACCGTATTTATAGCAGTGACGTATTGGATGAGTTGAAAGCCATTCCAGATAGTATTTTTGATTTTGACCAGATACATTTGGATTATTTTAAGGACTTGTTTTTTAATTTCCGTCATAGTATCGAGATTGTCAACGGGTTGGAGTTAAGTGTCGGCTTTTCTGCTCACAGGAGGACGGCTATTGAGAAATCGAAGTTTGTGATTGTAAATCCCATAGTTCCTCCTACCCCCGATTTTATGAATAAATTTAAGGATACATATATAAGCTTTGCTCCTCGTATCCGTGTCGAGTGGACTCCTTGCCTGTATTATTATATGAATGGGAAAAGAAAGCTGAACCTTCACTCGTCTTTTCCTACTTTCTCTTTTGACTACGAACGTGGTATCAAAGGTGTATTTAAAAGTACGGGAGAATATGAGAGAATTGAATTTGATCTTCAACACCATGTCCCATTGGGGCCTATGCGTAATATCTATTATCGTTTCGGGCTTGGTGCATTTACGAATCAGGAACAGCTTTATTTTGTCGATTTTGCTAATTTGGCAAGGAGTAACCTGCCCGTAGGGTGGAATGATGATATTGGCGGCGTTTTTCAATTATTGGATGGACGCTGGTATAACTCTTCCCGTAAATATGTTCGTGCGCATTTCACTTATGAAGCTCCTTTCCTGCTTTTGCGGCACTTGATAAAATATACCCGCTATGTTCAAAACGAACGTCTGTATGTTAATACATTGTTTGTTCCGCACCTTAATCCGTATATGGAAATAGGATATGGTATAGGTACGCATATTTTTGATGTGGGTGTTTTTGTAAGCAGCGAGAATTTTAAATATAAACAGGTTGGGTGTAAATTTACATTCGAGCTGTTCAATAGATAAATAAGAGTGATTCGGATCTAAATGAAAGACTTGGATGAATATTGTAAGAAATATTAACGATATTTTTCCAATAGATTTTGTATAAAAAATGGAGGGTGTGTCGAAATTCTCATAAACTAAAAATCACCCTCGCCACAGGATTAAACTGCACCCCAAAAGTTGGACACAAAACTTTAGGAGTGCAGTTCACAGTTGTAGCGAGGGTGATTTTGATAAAAGGGGAGTTTTGACATCCCCTTTTTTTCAGAGAGGTTTTCGACGTTTCCTCATCCTTTTATTAAGAGAGAGATTTTGATATACTTTTTGATTATTTTGTAATATAGGTACGTTTTATAAAACGACTACTTTATGAGCTTTACCATTAATGAGTATAATATAATTATTACCAGCAAGTTCGAATGTCATAGCATCGTTGTTTGCTTTTGTTTCTATAACTTTTTCTCCGATGATGGTATAAATTTGAATATTATCTGCTATTTGTAAACCTCCTATATATACTTTACCCATTTGAGCTGTTACAATAATGTCGTCTTGTGAGTTGTTTTGAACTCCCGTTCCTTTTTGGATCGTTATGGGAGTAGTTTTGAATACATTGACTCCAGAGAATTTCGGGAAAGCATCACTTGTCATTTCACAGTAAACCGGTTGGATTTGTGGGGTAAGGAAAGTGAACTTACCATCATTTTCTGTATAATCCTTACCAACTTCTAAGATTTTTTCATTATCGGTAGTTTTCCAAGTATATACAGTGTTTTGTTCTTTATCAGTAATACCTTTAATATTATTCTGTGCAGATAAATCTAACTCTTTATTTGTGGTAATTTCTTCTGCAATGATTAGTGCTTCTTGTGGAGCATATGTATAACCACTTATTGCAGTTGCTGGCAATGTTTCAAAAGTTAGTTTGTTTTTACTACAATTTAATGTTTTTCCGATAATTCCAGCTTTTATCTCAGCGATTTGATTCCCCATACAAAGTAAATATCTCAATGCTGTACATGGAGTGACATCAATGCTCGTTAATAGATTGTTATTGACTGATATGTAATCTAAATTGATGTTATTAGAGAAATCTATACTCTCTAATTGGTTGTTTACACAGTATAAGTTTTTGAGTTTAATATTTTGGGAAATGTTCAGCGCTTTTAGTTGGTTGTTATTACAATAAAGTGTTTCTAATGCTGTACATTTTGATATGTCAAGGTTTTCTGCTTCAATTTCATTACAGTTCAGATATGTTAATGTGACGTTCTGAGATAGATCGATGAATTTAAGCGGATTTGTGTGACAATAGAGCTTTTGTAACTTTGTATTTTTACTAATGTCGAGTATTGACAACTTATTGGTATTTACGTACAATTCTGTCAGGTCGGTTGCTTTGGTTAGGTCAATGGCAGTAACTTGTGCTTCGTCTACTTTAGATACACATCCGAAATATACAATATTTTCGCCATAAATTTTAATTAGTCCTTCTCCTTTCGGAATTCCTATGACCCCTGTGGCGTTCGCATAAGGATCTGGCATTTGTATTACATCGGTTTCTACCAATACTCCATCTCCCCAGTCGATAGACAATTTGGTATCTGGTGTACTAACTTCAAAATCCAATGTACGTTCCATTCCGTTTACTTCAACGTTGAGAGTTATTATTGGTTCTTTTACTATAGCGTTTGAGATTGTTATAGGGGTAGTCTTGAATACATTAACGCTTGAAAATTTTGGGAAAGCATCACTTGTCATTTCGCAGTAGACTGGTTGCGGTTGCAGAGTAAGGAAAGTAAACTTGCCATTATTTTCTGTATAATCTTTACCAGCTTCTAAGATTTTTTCATTATCAGCAGTTTTCCAGGTATATGCAGTTTTTTGTTCTTTATCTGTAATGCCTTTAATATTGTTTTGTGCAGATAAATCCAATTCTTTGTTTATAGCGATTTCTTCTGCAATAGACAGTACTTCTTGTGGTGCATATGTGTAACTACCCATTGCTGTTGCTGGCAATGTTGCAAAAGTCAGCTTGTTTTTACTGCAATTTAATGTTTTTCCAATATTCCCGACTTTAATTTCCGAGATTTGATTTCCCATACAATATAAATATCTTAATGCTGTACATGGAGTGACATCTATACTCGTTAACAGGTTGTTGTTAACCGATATGTAATCTAAATTGGCGTTATTGGAAAAGTTTATACTTTTCAGTTGATTGTTTAGGCAGTATAAACTTTTGAGTTTCGTGTTTTTGGAAATATCTAATGCTTTTAGCTTATTGTTGTTACAATAAATAGTTTCTAAGTCGATACATTTTGATATATCAAGGCTTTCTGTTTCAATATCATTGCAATTTATGTAGGTTAAGGCAATGTTTTCAGATAAATTAATCGATTTGAGTGGATTAGAGTAACAATAAAGTTTTTGCAATTTTCTGTTTTTGCTAATGTCAAGTGTTGACAGTTTATTGGTATTTACGTATAATTCAGTCAATTCGGTTGCTTTTGTCAGGTCGACAGCTGTGACTTGGGCTTCACCTACTTTGGATGTACATCCGAAATATACAATGTTTTCGCCATAAATTTTAATCAACCCTTCTCCTTTAGGAATTCCTACTACTACTGTGGCATTCGCATAAGGATCTGGCATTTGTATCACATCGGTTTCTATTAATGTTCCATCTCCCCAATCAATGAATAGTTTGGTATTTGGGGTACTGACTTCAAATTCAAGTGTACGTTCAGATCCGTCTGGCTCGACGTTTAATGTAATTATAGGTTCGCTTTTTGCATCCACGATTGTTGCGATGCAAAATAATAATAAAAATAGTAATTTTCTTTCCATAATAATTATAAATTAATTAGTTTTGCAAAACTATGAAAAAAAAATAAAATAGCGGAATTATCATTGCTTTTTATTGGAAAAAGGATATAGGAGTGTGAATTAACTATTAGGAAAAGATAAAAAATATATGTATTGTATGAAAAAGATAATACTACTGTCTTTCTTGTTTCTTTTTGTTAGCGAGGGTATCTATGCGGCAATCGGAAAAAAGAATAAAAAAAAGGTGACTAATCCTATTGAAGTGAAAAAAGATTCGGTGAATGCTGACTATAAAAAAGTCACTAAAGATGCCGTTATTAAGCAAGGGCTTTTTACTACTTTTTTGAGTAAAAAAGAAAATAATTTGTATTTTGAGATTCCAGATTCAGCTTTTTCGCATACTTATCTATTGACGAACCGTATTGCAGAAACAAGTAATACACATGATTATGTGGCAGGGCAAATGGCAACTAATCCATTGATGATTCGTTTCAGCAAAGATGGGCAGAAAGTATATATGCATTTGGTGCAAAGTAGTAATATGGTAGACCAGAATGATCCTATCGCATCTGCTTTTAATAAGAATTTTGCAGATCCAGTATTGAAAGGCTTTAAGATTGTAGCTCGTAATCAAGGTAATGTTGTTATAGATGTTACTTCCTTTTTTGGTGGAAATGAAAAATGTATTAGCCCTATTAAGCAAGAGAGTCCTTTAGCTAAATTATTTGGTGGAGGAAATTCATTAAAAGGAACTTTTGCGGCAGATGCATCTAATATTCTGAGTGTGAAAACATTTCCTAATAACATAGAGATAAAAAGTTTGTTGTCATTTACTACCACTCCGTTGAATCAGCCTTATTCAGTTACGGTACATCGTTCGTTGTTCGTTTTGCCTGATACATTGATGGCTATGCGATTACAGGATAATCGAGTGGGATATTTTAGTTCAGATAAAAGTTTATACACATCCTCTAAAGATAAGATTATTCCTCAAACTTTTATTCATCGTTGGAGGATAGAGCCCAAGAAACAAGACTTAGAACGCTACTTTAAAGGGGAGCTGGTGGAACCGATGAAACCGATTGTATTTTATGTAGATACTGCTTTCCCAGAGAAATGGCGTACTGTCGTAAAACAGGGAATTGAAGACTGGAATATGGCTTTTGAAGCTGCTGGGTTTAAAAATGTAGTGAAAGCACTGGATTATCCGAGTAATAATCCCGATTTTGATCCGGATGACATGCGTTATAGTTGTGTGAAATATGCTGCTACTTCTATTGCTAATGCAATGGGACCGAGTCATATTGATCCGCGTACAGGGGAGATTCTGACTGCAGACGTAATATGGTATCATAATGTTATTTCTTTATTGCATAATTGGCGTTTTGTGCAAACTGCTGCTGTTGATGATCGTGTACGTAAAGCGGTATTTGATGATGATGTGATGCAAGAGGCTATTCGTTATGCTGCGGCTCATGAAATAGGACATACATTAGGGTTGATGCATAATATGGGAGCTAGTTATTCTTTTCCGGTAGATTCTTTACGCAGTCCGAAGTTTACACAAAAGTATGGAACCACTCCCAGTATTATGGATTATGCAAGAAATAATTATATTGCTCAACCGGGAGATTTGGAGAAAGGGGTAAAATTAACACCGCCGAATTTAGGTGTATACGATATATATGCTATTGATTGGGGATATCGCCTTATTCCAGGAGCGGATACTCCCGAGAAAGAAAAAACGGTACTTGATGCTTGGATTGAGAAAAAGAAATCTGATCCGATGTATGAATTCGGGGCGCAACAAGTTTTTGGTACGGTTGATCCGACAGACCAGTCTGAGGATTTAGGAGATGATCATTTGAAAGCTGGGGATTTGGCTATTCGGAATTTGAAAGTCATAATGAAGAATTTAGAGACGTGGACTTTTGATAAGGGAGCACGCTATGATGAAGTAGAAAATATGTATATTGAAGTTGTAAGGCAATATACACGGCATTTGCGTCATGTAATGCCTTATGTCGGTGGTATTCGTTTCCAAGAAGTTCGTCAGGGTGAGGATTCATCAGCAAAAAATTATATAGATAAGGCTACACAGAAAAAAGCGGTGTTATGGTTGCTGAATCAGGCTCGCACTTATAACGAATGGCTTACTCCGAAAGACTTGATTGCTAAGTTGGATGTAAATATGAATGTGAATGATAAGTTGCAGTCATCAGTAGTCGGGGCTTTATTGAATTCATCTGCATTATATCGTATAAGTGAGGGAGGACAAATAGATTCAAAAGCGAATTATACATTAAATTCCTATTTGGATGATGTTTTCTCTGAAATGTTTAAACCTACTTATCAAGGAATTAAATTGTCTGCTGCAGATATGAATATTCAATCGGCGGCAGTCGGATTGATGATCAATTATACTGGTTTGAACAAAACTGCTGAGAAGAAGACTGCTACTGCTCTCGCTGATTATGAAGACGTTTTGCGTCAAACATGTGAACCGTCTCTTCCTTGTAGTCATAGTTATATGAATGGGGATTCATTTACCCGAATCAATTTTGGCTTGCCGACACTTTCTAAAGAACAACTGGCAGCGGTTATGGTAGGACGTTTAAATAAAATAGCTCAGTTGTATAAGAGTCGTCGAGCTGCCTCTGTTGGCGATACTCGGGATTTTTATGATTATCAGTTATTACTGATAGAACGTACACTGAAAAATAATTAATGAATAAATTATATGAATAGAATCTTTTACTTATTTGTTTGTTTGTGTTTTCTTTCTTATAATGTGTGGGGACAGAATACACAGAACTATTCATTGAAAGGGCAAGTACAGGACACATCGGGTGAAACCGTCGTTGGGGCCAATATTAAAATAAAGGGGGCCGATATCGGAACAATAACTGATCTGGATGGAAATTTTTCTTTATTGGTTCCGGCTAAAGGGGCAATATTGATCATTTCCTTTATAGGCTATCAATCTCAGGAAATCCGGTTGAAACCAGGAGAAAATAACCTGAAAGTTGTACTTAAAGATGATGCTCAACAATTGGATGAGATTGTAGTAGTAGGATATGGAACACAGAAAAAATCATCTTTGACAAGTTCGGTAGAAGTGGTCCGGAGTGAAGAACTTCTACAAATGCCTACAATAAATTTGGATGAGGCATTGAACGGACAGGTTGCAGGTTTGCAAGTGATGTCTACAACAGGTGATCCGAGTTCATCTAAAGAATCGAATATACATATTAGAGGCATTAATGGTGCTCCTTTACTCGTTATTGATGGTGTACCTCGTTTCGGTACAAATACGACTGAAGGAGAAATGCGTCTCTCGGATTTGAATCCGGATGATATTGAGAGTATTTCCGTATTGAAAGATGCGGCTGCAGCTGCTGTTTATGGTGCACGGGCGGCTAATGGTGTCATTCTGGTCCAGACAAAGCGTGCTACCGGTAATCAGAAAGTATCGGTAAACTACAGAGGACAGTTTAATTTGCAACAGGCTACCAATCTACCTGAGTTTCTTAATGCATATGAGTTTGCTAAATTGTATAACCGGGCATTGGAAAACTCACCATCGGCTGTTGGTATTAATCCTTATACCGATGAACAGCTTGAAATGATTCGTACCCATTCTAATCCTAATGTATATGGTGACGAAAATTTGATTGACTATCTGGATAAGTTTGGGTATTCCATGATTCATAGTCTTTCTGTTAGTGGTGGCAATAATTTCGTGAAGTATTATATGTCTGGTGGGTATACCAATACGAAGGGATTGTATAGCGGTGTGGGACGAGATCGCTATAATTATTCAATGAAACTGGATGCAACATTATTAAAAGGGCTTGTATTGTCATTGGATGTAAACGGAACTCGTTCGGAAAATAAGAATACCAGTTATTTTACGATTGATGCTGCCTATAATTTTTCTCCAGTAGAGGTACTTAGGTTTACAGATGGTAGGTTGGCCAGTGTAAATAGTAGCAACCCTTTGATAGCTGTAGACGGTTCGGGGGGATATGTTCGTAATAAAATGAACATGAATACTATTACTGCTACTTTGAAATACGATGTTCCTTGGGTAAAGGGGCTTTCCGCCTATTTACGTGCTACTTTTGATAATAATAATTCTGTTCAAAAAACATTTAGTAGTCCTGTAACTCTTTACACTTATGACAAGCAGACCGGAGAGATAAAAGAAGATGATAAAACTACCTATCCGAAAGCAAAGATTACTTTGAAAGAAACCGATCGTTTTGTGGATAATAAATTAGTGGAGCTTGGGGTGAATTATAATCGCACTTTTGCTGCAAAACATGATGTTTCCGGGTTGTTGGTTATCAATTATCAAGATTATCACAATCGTTATTTGACTGGAGAAAATTTGGATATGGCGGGTATTTATCCGGAGATAATGGGAAGTGCTACTACTCCCAAAGTGAATGGGGAAGAGTCGTATAGCGAACGTGCTTCAATGATTGGGCGTGCCACTTATGGTTATGATAACCGCTATTTTATTGAAGGTAGTTTTCGGGTGGATGGTTCTACAAAATTTCACCCTGACAATCGATGGGGATTTTTCCCTACAGCTTCTGCTTCTTGGGTACTTTCGAATGAACAATTTTTTAAGAATTGGGATCAACCAGTGCTTTCTAATGTGAAGTTTCGAGGCTCTATGGGTATATTGGGGGATGACGGAGCGATAGACGACTATTCGTATTTGCGGAAATATATGTATGTTGTACGTCAAGGATATAATATTGGAGGGAATCTGAAGCCAGGTATTGTTATGGACACAAGTGCTTATCCTAATCCGGATTTAAAGTGGGGACAATCAAGGGATTACAATGTGGCTACCGACTTAGGCTTTTGGGGAAATCGGTTTGGATTGTCATTTGAATATTATTGGCGTTACCGTACCAATATGATTATGGTAGCTCCTTCTTATTTGTATCCGCCTTCGACAGGAGTAGATGGTAATCCACCCAACATGAATTTTGCAAAGATAAAAGCATGGGGATGGGATTTGACTTTGACACATCGTAATTCCATTCAAAAAGTGAAATATGATTTAACTCTTACATTGGCACAAACCAGAGACCGGGTTTTAGATTATGGAGATGAGTCTTCTCTTGAACCGACTCGG
>NZ_HF991101.1:22663-24714 GCF_000432295.1 Bacteroides sp. CAG:189 | reverse complement strand
TATGGTATGGTGGTTATATGAAGCCGATGGACTCTTCCAGTCACAGGAAGAAATTGATAATCATCTGGTAGATCAAGATGAACAAGGTAATATTACTCTTGCACCCGGTGATATTAAATATAAAGATCAGAATGGCGATGGTAAACTTACAGATATTGATAAAATAGCTGTGAAGAATTCTTCAAATCCGGAGATGACAATGAGTTTACGTTTGGGAGTAAAGTATAAAGGCTTTTTTGTGAATGCGATGTTTCAAGGAGTTAGTGGGTATCAGCAACAGTTGACTGAATTGTATACATTAGAATCCGGAAGTTTGCAACGTTTTCAGAAATATCATCTTACAGATACGTGGTCTGAAAGTAATATGAATGCAACCTATCCTCGTGTCAAGATTGCTAATACGAATGACAATAACCGGAAAGCATCCACTTTTTGGGTGAAAGACTGTGATTTTATTCGTTTGAAATCTTTATCGGTGGGATATGCTTTACCGGTATCTGTATTGAAAAAAATCAAATTGTCATCAGCCAGTATCTCTCTACAAGGAAGTAATTTATGCACATGGTCTACTTTAAAAGATATGGATCCCGAGTCACTTCGCGGATATCCGATCCAACGCTCATATGGTATGACATTGAATTTAGGCTTTTAATATAATGTGGCATTAAAAACAGAAATAGTATGCAGTTGAGAAAATATATAGTATCTTTTTTGATTTGTGGAGGAATATTCGGACTTTCCGGATGTGATGGTTTATTCCGTGACGCTCCTTATAATAAATTGTCCCAAGAAACGATTTGGGGAAGCCAATTATTGCTTGATGAATATGTATTGCCTTGGTATCGTAATATGAGTAATGGCTTTTCAATTTATATGCCTACTTCTTCATCATTATTAAAAGGGGCATGCCGTGATTATTTACCTTGGTATGGTGATCAAATAACTATAAGTAGAGCGGATTGGTATAATACAGCCTATGGTGATATTTTGAAGAGTATTTCCAGTGAAATTACTCGTAGAGGACTTGTAAATTGGAATAATTATTACGCTCGTATTCAGTCTGTGAATCTTTTATTAGAGAATGAAGGAAAAATACAGGAGGGCGCTCATAAACAACGCATATTGGGCGAAGCACATTTTTTTCGTGCTTATTATTATTACTTATTGTTGCGACAGTTTGGAGGTCCTTTACTGATAAAGAACAATTATGATCCGTTGATTGATGATAAAAAATTTCCTCGCGCCTCTTATGAAGAAATGGTGGAATTTATTGTGGAAGAGGCGGATTTAGCGGCTTCTTTATTGTCTGATAAGTTAGAAGCCAGCGATATAGGGCGTGCTACTAAAGGAGCTGCTCTAATGCTGAAAGCTAAAACCTACTTTTGGGTAGCCAGTAAGGTATTTCAGAATAAGGAGAAATCGTATTTAGGTTTTCCGGATGATCGATCGGATGCCATGTTGACAGAGGCTGCTAAGGCATATGATGAATTGATGAAGTTGCCTTATTCGTTGATACAGATAACCGGAACAACACAAGATCAAATAAAAGAACAGTATCGTCAGATTTTTCTAACGAAAAATAGTCAGGAATCAATTTGGGAAGTACAACATTCGAATGATGGTGATTTCGCAGATGGGTTCGGGCATAAGCTTGATCGTGAATCTGTTTCTCCTTTCTTTGGCGGAACAATAGCAGCCTATTCACCTACTCAAAATCATGTGGATGAATATAATATGCGTGATGGTAAACCTTACGATCCGACACACCCGTATGATAACAGGGATTATCGTTTTTATGCGAATATCTTATATGACGGTTGTATTTTTCGCGATCATGAAATGGAAATTCACTATAATAAAGAAGGTAAAGAAGAGATTGCTGGAGCAGATCTGACGCCATACGGAACATCTGCTAATGCTGCTGTTTCAAAAACAGGATATTATTTAGGAAAATTCGTAAATGAACAGCAGAAAATTGATAGTGATGAGACTTATGCGAGTAAACAGAATTATATTATTTGGCGGTTTGCAGAGGTTTTGTTGGGTTATGC
>NZ_HF991101.1:22512-22648 GCF_000432295.1 Bacteroides sp. CAG:189 | reverse complement strand
TTTGTTGGATTATGCAGAAATTGATTTTTTGCAGAATCGTGTTGATGATGCGTTGGATAAAGTAAATCAAATTCGCCGTCGTGTACATATGGATGAGTTACCGAGTCTGACTTGGGAACAACTGGTGAATGAACGT
>NZ_HF991101.1:0-22477 GCF_000432295.1 Bacteroides sp. CAG:189 | reverse complement strand
TGTAGAGATGGCTTTCGAAGAGACTACTTATTGGGATTTGCTTCGTTGGGGAGTTGCCGTAGAAAAAATGAGTGGAGCTACTAATCCTTTGAAAGCGATGAAAATAGTAAAAGAAGAGGGTAAAGATCCGATATATACGATTTCAAATATGAACAAGTATCCTAAACGTGTACGTGAGTTTCGTCAGATGCAATATTATTATCCCATACCTTGGGATGAAATACGTTATCATGGCGTTGAACAAAATCCAGAATGGGAGGAAGTTTAACCTTTATCAATCAATGTATTATTAACTTTAATAAAAAAATGTATGAGTAGAAAAATTACGGTCTTATTAATGACTTTAAGTGTGGTTATGTTTGCAAATGCACAAGAGTATAATCTATTTGATCCGGCTGATGTGGATGCCAATGGATGGATATGGTTCGATACGCAGGAAAAGATAGACAAGTATATCGGTCAGGCAAACAATGAAGATGGAAAGATAGATCCGAATGGAAAGATTATTCAGTTGATTTGTGCGGATTTTGGAGATTATGAAGACTCTACGGCCGATCCGGCTGTAAAGGGAGCAGGTACTGATGGAGAAATGGAAAGTGCGGATGCTAAAACCGGTGCTATTGTTACTGCCAGTTCTTCTTCTGCAATGAATACGAATGGTGGCGGCTTTGTAGTACGTATGCCTTCATGTGTATCTTTTAATATATTCATATCAAGCGGCGTGAAAACTTATGTACGTCTGTTAGGAACGACGGAACAAGATAAACCTTTTAAAGATTATACAATTGTTTCTGCTATGTATTCAACTATGTTTAAGCCATTGATGAGTGCCGGACAAAAAGAATGGACAGGAATGGAGACTTTGGATAGTGGTAATGAACCCTATTTCAAATTAAAATCAGATGCTCCTATTTATGCCCGGTTTGAATCATTGACAAAAGCTCCTTTGTATATTCACGGAATGAAAGTGCTTACTTCAACTAAACCTTCCGGTATTAATGACACATCAATTAATTCTGAAATTGAATTTGATGGTATTACCCTTTCTTTGGGAGAGGTTGCAAATGTGCAGGTTTATACAACTACCGGCGTATTGGCCGCATCGGCTATAACAGACAAGATGAATTTGTCTCCTTTGACAAGTGGTATATATATTGTGAAAGCAAAGAACGGTACTACCGAACGTACTACTAAGATTGTTATCCGGTAATAATTTTTATAGGGAAAACCTGCTTGTACTCATTGGAATCTGAGATGATGGGACGGTAGTTGTTTTCCCTTTTTTATTTATTTTTTAATACATAAAACAATGAAGAGATATCCTATTCTTTGGATCGTTGTTTTATTCTTTCCGTTACTGCTGTCGGCTGCCGAAAAGAATAAAGGTGAGTTGAGCAACTTGGTTTGTTTTTTGCGTTTTAATGACGAAGACAACAAGGAGCAATTCGACAAACCTATCAGCTATTACGAAACGATGTTTAACGCTGAAGTTGAAGGAGCTAATTCTGTGTATAGCTATTTTCGAGAAGCTTCTTATAATCAGCTTTTTTGGAAAAGTTCTTTCTTCCCCAAATCAGACGGTACACAGATCATTTCTTATAAAGCTAAAAATGAGCGTGGATATTATCGGGAAAAGAATAGTATTAATGATTTAGGGTATAGTAATGAAACGGAAAAAGCTGCTCGTGAACAAGCTTTAATAAAAGAGCTTGCTGCTTATTTGTCTGAAAATCTTCCTGATGATGTAGTGATTGATGCCAATAATGATGGTTTACTCGACAATATTTGTATAATTGTAAGCGGCAATTCCGATCTGAGCAGTAAATATATGTTATGGCCTCACCGTTCCGATTTGGCATTACCTGATGAGAAAGCTATTTATGTGAAAGGCAAAAAGATCGTGGGGTATCTGATGGTATTCAATGATGCGAATGGTTGGAGTTCTCTGAGTCCTGTTCCTTTGAATACAGGAGTTCTTTGTCATGAGATGTCACATACGCTCGGTACATATGATCTTTATCATGTAAATGATAATTTGAATCCGGTAGGAGTTTGGGATTTAATGTCCGATAATCTGACAACTCCTCAGCAGATGAGCGCTTATACTAAATACCGCTATTGTAAATGGATTGACGAGATTCCTGAAATATCTACTCCGGGGACTTATACCTTAAATCCGGTAGGAGGTACAACAAAAGAAAATATAGCATATAAGATTAAACCGACAGGTTCGGATGAATACTTTATAGTGGAATATAGAAGAAAGGACGGGACATTTGATAGAGGGTTACCGTCTTCCGGGTTATTGGTTTATCGCATTAATCCGAATGTAACGGGTGGAAATCTGAATTATAATGGAACTACCCGCTTGGACGAGCAGTATCTGTTTCGTCCGGGTGGAACAGTGACACTTGACGGTGATATCTCAAAAGCTGCTTTTAGTACAGAAAGCGGGCGTACTGCGATCGGAGGCAATGCGGAACTTAAGCCTTTCTACAGCGACGGTAAAGAAGCGAAATTTGCGTTGGCAAATATATCCTCTTGTGGTGAGACCATTTCTTTTGATTTGTTGGAACTGACACCGCAGATTTATATACCTAAACCGAATGTCACTTTGGGAGGGGCAATAAACAGCACTGCTCAAGTTATTGTTGAGTCTGATGTAGCATGGCGAATAGTCGATGTCCCCGATTGGTTGACAATTACCCCGCTTCAGGGAGAGGCCGGCCAGTCGACAATCGTTCTTCAGGCTAAATCGGCTAATGAGAATGCGCAGCTACGTATATCTGATTTTCATTTGCAGGGAGTAGAAGATCCATCGATAACTGCTATTGTTAATGTGTCGCAACGTTCCGATCTAATACAGTCACCTTCTGCATTGACTGCCAAAGAAGAAGGAAATACGGTTGTATTGACGTGGGTGGCACCTCATGAAGGAACTCCGGCGTTGATGGAAGATTTTGAAGACTCGGGTAATCTGGCGAAATGGACAATCAAAAATGAGGGTAACCGGGGATGGCTCTGGCAAAAGAACGAGAAGTATAAAGAGCCTTATGCCGGAAATTATTCAATGCGCTTGTTGGAGGCATGGGAAGATATCCATCAGGATGAATATCTGATTTCTCCTGTTTTTGCCAATGGAAAATCGCTAACTTTCTATTCAAAATCTACAGCTCCGCAAAAAAATAACCCGCAGAACTTTTATTATGTAGAAGTAAGTTCGGACGGTGGTACCACATGGAAGCAGATTTGGGATTTGAAAACAGATTGCTCTGTAGTGAACAAATACACCCGCGTAGATATCGATTTATCTCCTTATATGTCTGATAACATGAAGATTGCTTTTCATGCATACGATACAAATCAGACGGGGCTATCTTACTGGTGGCATGTAGATGATGTCGCTATTTATCCGCAGGTAGAGCATTCAATGATAACAGGTTATGCCATCTACCGCAATGGAGAGAAAATAGGTAATTCCGTAACTTCTACTTTTACGGATATCGCTCCGCTTTCTGGAGAGAATGTATATACTGTACGCGCGGAAGGTGCTTTTGGGGATACACCGGATTCGGAATCGGTAACTGTATCATTTACAGGAACCGGTATCTGTAAATCACCTGTTTCTTTGTCAGAAGTAACAATGTTGCTTTATCAAGGAATGCTTCATTTGGAAAGTGAAAATAGGATAGAGACTTTGGTTCTCTACTCTTTAGATGGAAAACCTGTTCTGTTTACTGCTCCGGGAGAAGAGTCTTGTGATATCAGTATAAACCATCTTGAAGCCGGAGTGTATATTGCTTATGTCTTCATGCAAGATCAGAATCATCCGGTGATACGGAAATTGATGCTAAAATAATCTCTCTTTAGTTGACAATTATCTTCCACTATTTGAATGTCGATCGATGTTTGGATAGTGGAAGATTTTTTTTGAGTTGTCTTCTAAAGTGCAAAAGAACCACCGGTTTCAGCATGAATCTTTGACTTATGAACTGAAATTGTTCTGCAAACTGCCTTTATTCAGTATGTTTTTACCCTCTTCACCGCTTTCACCTTTTTCAATCAAAGCCTTTATTCATCGTAGATGCAGGGTGAAGCCCTGGTCGGCACGGTCCTTATGCACCATAAAGGCGGTTCTTACGAGTCATGAGCACGCTTGTTATTGACGGCAAGCACGGTGCATAGCAAGAGGGGGATCGCTTTCACCCTTAATTTCCGATGAATAAGCCGATAGAGCAAAAAAGGTGAAGGAGATGAAGGGGGTAAGTTCATAGTCAACTATCTGTTTTTTTATAGATAGGAGAGAAACGCTGCGAATGAAAACTGTACCGATTTATATTTTTATTATTACTTATCTCTGATTTGCTACAAAAAAGTTTCTATGCCATGCAACTTTTTCCCACTGCTGGTCGTCTATTAATATAGAAACTACAAAATTGAAACCTATGAATAGTAAAATGAAGGGATTTATCGGAATGATTGTATTGTTTTCATTCTTGTTTTCTGTAACAACGGTTTGTGCTCAGACCAGACGTGTAAAAGCCAGTGGAACGTATAAAACCAAAGAAGTTAAGATCACAAACTTCGATAAAATCAAACTCTTGGGAAGTCCTACAGTCATTTATACACAGTCTGCCAATAATAAGTCGACATTAAAAATTTACGGTTCGGATAATGTGATCGACTTGGTGGATTGTACGGTAGCAGATGGCGTATTATCCATTTCTTTTAAGAATAGGACCAGTATTGAATTTGGCAAACAGGGGAGACTTAAAATCATGGCTTCCAGTCCTGTGTTGAAAGATGTGCATCTACAAGGTTCCGGAGACGTTGTCTTAGATAGTAAACTGGAATGTGATAATTTGTCTTTGACATTGCAGGGCTCCGGGGATATTACTGCCGGTGAAGTTGTTTGTGCAAATGATCTTGCGGTCACTTTGCAAGGTTCCGGAGATATTTCTATTAAGAATGGCGTGAAAGCTGGGAATGCAGCTTTGAATCTGATAGGTTCCGGTGATATCGATATTTATAATATGACGGCAAAGTCTGCGGCTGCTACTCTTCAAGGTTCGGGTGATCTGAAAGTGAAAGGTGGAAATGTCGTAGGTGATGTTGTGATTAGCTTACTGGGTGCCGGTGATCTGAATTTTGCAGGTATTCAGGGAAATAATGTAAGAGCCGAGTTGAATGGTTCCGGTGATTTGAAAGTGACAGGTACAGTTCAACAGGCTGTCTTGATGCTGCGGAACTCCGGTGACCTGGATGCGAAAGATTTGAAAGCCGTAGATGTAGACGCTACGGTAAATGGTTCCGGAGATATTTCATGCTATGTTTCCGGTACATTGAAGTGCGATATTTCGGGGAGCGGTGATGTAGGCTATAAAGGTAATCCGGTTAATGTGCATTCGACCGGAAGAAATAAACCTCATAAATTGTAAAATTGCATACAGAATAACTTAAGTGTCTGAAAATTAGCCGTCGTGAGACGGCTTTTTTTGTTCTAACTTTTTGTTAGTCCCGAAAAATGTTCTATCTTTGCGCCCGATTTATAGATAATATAATGTCTTATTTAATTAAAGTATTTCAAAACAAGTAATTATTAATGGAAAACTTAAAGAACATTGCTCCTGTTGAAGATTTCAACTGGGAAGCGTATGAGAATGGCGAATCATTCGCCGGCGCCAGCCACGAAGATCTTGAAAAAGCTTACGACAGTACGCTTAACAAAGTTAACGACCGTGAGGTAGTTGACGGAACTGTAATCGCGATGAACAAACGTGAAGTTGTTGTGAACATCGGTTACAAATCAGACGGTATCATTCCTTTGAATGAATTCCGCTACAATCCCGATTTGAAAGTAGGTGATACTGTAGAAGTATATATCGAAAATCAGGAAGACAAAAAAGGACAGTTGGTTCTGTCTCACAGAAAAGCACGTGCTACTCGCTCTTGGGATCGTGTGAATGCTGCTTTGGAAAATGAAGAAATTATCAAAGGTTACATCAAATGCCGCACTAAGGGTGGTATGATCGTAGACGTATTCGGTATCGAAGCATTCTTGCCGGGTTCCCAGATCGACGTTAAGCCGATCCGTGATTATGATGTATTCGTTGGAAAAACAATGGAATTCAAAGTTGTTAAAATCAACCAGGAATTCAAAAACGTGGTTGTTTCTCACAAAGCTCTTATCGAAGCTGAACTGGAACAACAGAAGAAAGAAATTATCGGTAAGCTTGAAAAAGGACAAGTTCTTGAAGGAACCGTTAAAAACATCACTTCTTACGGTGTATTCATCGATTTGGGTGGCGTAGACGGATTGATCCATATCACTGACCTATCATGGGGACGTGTAAGCGATCCGAAAGAAGTGGTTGAACTCGATCAGAAGCTTAACGTTGTTATCCTTGATTTCGATGACGAAAAGAAACGTATCGCTTTGGGTCTGAAACAACTTACTCCGCACCCATGGGATGCTCTTGATCCGGACTTGAAGGTAGGTGATCACGTGAAGGGAAAAGTAGTCGTTATGGCTGATTACGGTGCATTTATCGAAATTGCTCCGGGTGTTGAAGGTTTGATTCACGTATCTGAAATGTCATGGTCACAGCACCTGCGTTCTGCTCAAGACTTCATGAAAGTGGGCGATGAAGTAGAAGCTGTTGTATTGACTCTGGACCGTGAAGAACGTAAGATGTCTTTGGGTATCAAGCAACTGAAACAAGATCCATGGGAAACAATCGAAGAGAAGTATCCTGTAGGTTCTAAGCATACTGCAAAAGTTCGTAACTTCACTAACTTCGGTGTATTCGTAGAAATCGAAGAAGGTGTTGACGGATTGATTCACATCTCTGATCTTTCTTGGACGAAGAAAGTTAAACACCCTTCAGAATTTACTCAGATCGGTGCAGACATCGAAGTTCAGGTATTGGAGATCGACAAAGAAAACCGTCGTTTGAGCCTTGGTCACAAACAGCTTGAAGAAAATCCTTGGGATGTATTCGAAACTGTATTTACTGTAGGTTCTGTACACGAAGGAACAATCATCGAAATGTTGGATAAGGGTGCCGTAGTTGCTCTTCCTTATGGTGTTGAAGGATTCGCTACTCCGAAACATCTTGTAAAAGAAGACGGCTCACAGGCTCAGTTGGATGAGAAACTTGAATTCAAAGTGATCGAATTCAACAAGGATGCTAAGAGAATTATCCTTTCTCATAGCCGCATTTTCGAAGATGTTGCAAAAGCAGAAGAAAGAGCTGAAAAGAAGGCAGCTTCTAATGCAAAGAAAGCATCTTCAAAGAAAGAAGACGCTCCGATGATCCAAAATCAGGCTGCTTCTACAACTTTGGGTGACATTGACGCCTTGGCAGCTTTGAAAGAACAGTTGGAAGGTAAGAAATAATTCTTTTCCAATATATTTTTAGAAAGGGTATCAGCATGCTGATACCCTTTTTTCTTTATCTTTGTGTCCGTTATGGAGAGATTTGAATTACATATATTGGGATGTGGCTCTGCGCTACCTACTACACGGCATTTTTCAACTTCACAAGTGATAAACCTGCGTGATAAACTTTTTATGATAGACTGTGGCGAGGGGGCACAGATGCAGCTTCGTAAGTCCCGGTTGAAGTTTTCGCGCTTGAATCATATTTTTATCTCACATTTGCATGGTGATCATTGCTTCGGCTTGCTTGGGCTTATCTCGACTTTCGGACTGCTCGGGCGTACAGCCGAATTGCATATTCATTCTCCTAAGGGACTTGAAGAACTATTTTCTCCGTTGTTGGCTTTCTTCTGTAAGAACATGAGCTATCGGGTTGTTTTTCATGAGTTTGCAACGAAAGAACCCAGTGTGATTTACGAAGACCGTTCAGTAGCGGTTACGACTATTCCTTTACAACACCGCATTCCTTGCTGTGGCTTTTTATTTGCTGAAAAACCTCGTCCCAATCATATTATTCGCGAAATGATAGATTTCTATCAAGTGCCTGTATATGAATTGAATCGTATTAAGAATGGTGAAGATTTTGTAACTCCGGAAGGGGATGTTATTGCAAATTCACGCTTGACAAGACCTTCTGCTCCACCCAGACGCTATGCATATTGTTCTGATACGATTTATCGGAAAGAAATAGTTCAACAGATTTCCGGAGTGGACTTATTGTTTCATGAAGCAACCTTTGCACAGACAGAGTCGGCCCGTGCAAAAGAGACTTTCCATACGACTGCTGCTCAAGCGGCTCAGATTGCCTTGGATGCAGAGGTGAAACAACTTGTCATTGGGCATTTCTCTGCCCGCTATGAAAATGAACAGGTGTTGCTGGATGAGGCTGCTGCCATCTTCCCTTCTACGATTTTGGCAAAAGAGAATCTCTGTATTAATCTATAGCAACTTTCGGGGGCAAAGTTTGTTTTATAGAATGGAACAACGTATATTTGTAGAGAATAAAATAGATTCATATGCGCATCAGATGAAAAGGTTATTTTTATACTTTTTCTTGGTTTTGGCTCTTTTGTCTTTTTCTTCTGTGATGGCACAGGACGGACGAAAGGTGGAGACGGTTCAACATGAGCCGGTTTCTCTTACTATTACCGTGTCTGGAACAACGATCCGTGTTCAGAATGCTACTCCGGGTTCAACGATGGAAGTATATGATATTCTCGGAGTAAAGATTACGTCTGTACGTATTGATACAGCCGATAAAACAGTTACTTTGAACTTGCCTAAAGGATATTATATTTTTAAAGTAGGCGATACGGTCCGGAAAGTAGTAATAAAATAAAGAGCGGATGATGAAGCGGATATTATTAAGCTTTTTTATTCTGCTCGTTGCATTGTCTGCTTGCAAAAAGCAAAAGGAACCGAAAACTTTGGAGGCTCTTGCTTTGTCTTCCTTTCATGAATTGGTAAATCCTGCTTATTTGATAAATTCCGATAGTATTCGCCGGTATATCCGTATGAATCTGTCGGCCGTCCATGATACTGCTGTTTGGGATTCGGTCGTTACCGAATATTATACTGCTAATGATACCCTGATCTGGTTCGGAGATGAAGTCGGTTCACGTACGGACACCTTGCTTTATTGGTTGGAGAATTCTTATCGCCACGGTATAAATCCCGAACTTTTTGCTGTTTCCGGTATGCGCAGTGATCTGGAACGTTTTCGTTCTTTGCAGTTGAACGAAAGGAGTGTCAACCATTTATTGGCTGGTCTGGAATATCGATTGACGGCTTCCTATTTGCATTATGCTTGTGGGCTTTCATTCGGTTTTCTTTCTCCTTCCGAAATCCTGAACAATCTGGAAGAAAAGACTTCTGATGTCCGTAAACAGGCAATTACGAAATCGAAGAATGAAGATGTATCTCTCATTCCGTTGAAGAAATGTGATAAGGAGTTTGCGCAAGGAGCATTGGATAAGTTAAAACAAGATGCCTGTTCCGCTTTTCGTCAGATTCAGCCGTCTTCCCGGTTCTATTTGAGTTTACAGAAAGAGTCGGATCGTTTGGATTCTTTAGGTGAATTTGAGTTCGAGCCGATTCCTCTTATTGGTGATACATTATTGAAAGTAGGAGAGAGACACCGGATTGTACCGTTGATAGCACAAAGACTTTTGCAAACGGGAGAACTGCAACAGGATTCGGATTCCATAGAGAATGGGTTGACTCCTGCTTTGCTGGAAGCTGTCAACCGCTTTCGGATAAACAACCGCTTGGCTACTGATCATTCAATCGGTACTTATACCATTCGCTATTTGAATCATCCTTTTTCTTATTACAAAGATCTGCTGCATATCAATATGGAGCGTGCCCGTTGGCAGTATGCATTGGAGAAAGGAACTAAATACGTCTTTGTCAATGTGGCGGCTTGCATGCTTCAGGCATTTAATGAAGAAACTGATTCTATTCTTGAAATGCGTACTTGTTGCGGTTCAGTAAGAAATAAGACACCCTTGCTTTCCAGCCGGATTTATTATATGGAATTAAATCCGTATTGGAATGTTCCCCAAAATATCATACGCAAGGAAATCATTCCGTCTTACCTTCGTGATACGACTTATTTTACCCGAAATCGTATGAAAGTATACGATAAAAACGGAGTTCGGGTAAACCCTCGTGATATAAAATGGTCTAAATACAAGGCAGGTGTTCCTTTTACTGTAAAACAGGATAATAAAGAAGGTAATTCATTGGGCCGTATTATTTTTCGTTTTCCTAATTCTTTTGCTGTCTATCTGCACGATACACCTTCCCGGCGAACATTTGCCAGAGCTAATCGTGCTGTGAGTCATGGCTGTGTGAGATTGGAGAAAGCATTGGATTTTGCATTCTTTCTGTTGAAAGAACCCGATGAACTGCTGGAAGACCGCATACGGATCGCAATGGATATAGCACCGAAAAGCGATGAAGGAAAGAAACTGACTCGCAGCCAGGCGTATCGGGAACTCAAACATTATAGTTTGAAGGAGTCTGTTCCTGTGTATCTGGATTATCAGACAATGTATCTGGATGCCGCCGGGCAGCTCAGTTACTGTGATGATATCTATAAATACGATGCTCCTTTACTTGAAGCATTGAATAAATTGAACCATAAAAACATAACATACTGAATACTAATAACCTTATGAACCCTTATAATGAACGAGAGGTTTTGTTGCTCCTTCAGGATGAGAGTACACAGCGGAAAGGATTTGAGATGATTGTGTCGCAATATAGCGAACAGTTGTACTGGCAAATCCGGCGGATGGTGCTTTCTCACGATGATGCGAACGACTTGCTTCAGAATACGTTTGTCAAGGCATGGATGAATATTGATTATTTCCGGGCGGAAGCGAAGCTTTCCACCTGGCTCTATCGTATCGCCTTAAACGAATGTATTACTTTTCTGAATAAGCAACGTGCCATGAATACCGTAGCCATTGACGATCCGGAAGCAGCAGTTGTCCAGAGGCTGGAGAGCGATCCTTATTTCTCGGGCGACCAGGCACAATTGATGTTGCAAAAGGCTTTGTTGTCTTTGCCGGAGAAACAGCGTATGGTTTTCAATCTGAAATATTATCAGGAAATGAAATATGAAGAGATGTCGGATATCTTCGGAACATCCGTCGGTGCCTTGAAAGCATCTTATCATCACGCGGTGAAGAAAATCGAAAAGTTTTTGGAAGGGATCGATTAAACCTTTTAAATCATTCAATGTCTAAGAAAAAGAGAGGAGAAGATTATATGAAAGAAGAAGATGAAATATTGAGGAAAGTGGGCACGGGGAATGCTTTTAAAGTACCCGAAGGTTACTTTGAAAATCTTACTTCAGAAGTTATGGACAAGCTTCCCGAGCAAAAACAACCTGCCTTTGAAGTGAAAGAACCAACGAAGTGGGATAAATTGAAACCACTTTTTTATATGGCAGCCATGTTTGTCGGAGCGGCACTTATTATTCGTGTGGCTTCTGTAAACTATAAGCCTGAAACTACTGAAACAGCATCTATTGAAGCAGTAGAAGTTGACAGCGATGCCGACGAGTATATCAACGCGGTGCTCGAAGGATCGATGATGGATGATTATTCGTTGTATGTATATCTCACTGATGCCAGTGTGGAATAAAATAAACTAAATTGATTTTATAGAAATGAAAAGACTGATAATTCTGCTGTTTATCATTTGTGGTTTTTCTCCTTTGATTTGGGCGGTGGATGGATGTAATCAAGAACGCTTGTCGCCTGAGGAATTCCGTGCCAAACAAAAAGCGTTTATTATTGAGAAGGCAGGTTTGACCAAAGAAGAAGCTGCAAAATTCTTTCCTGTATACTTTGAACTTCAGGATAAAAAGAAAGCATTGAATGATAAAGCTTGGGGGCTGATTCGCAAAGGAAAAGACGATAAGACAACAGAGGCTCAATATGCTGAAATAATGGAAGGAGTGTACGATGCCCGTATCGCTTCGGATCAGTTGGAAAGAACCTATTATGAGAAATATAAGAAAATTCTATCAAATAAGAAGATTTATATGGTGCAGAAAGCCGAAATGCGTTTTCATAAGGAGTTACTGAAAAAAGCGAAGAAATAATGTGCCAATATGACAATGTGCCAATATGCCAATTAGCTGCGCTATGTTTCCACAGGATAATTGGCACATTGACACATTGCCCAATTGGCACATTATTTAAAGCATTCTTTCATTGGCATATTGGCACATTATTTATCATAATCCTTTCTTTTTTGCTTCGTTCCAGATTGCATCCATTTCTTCCAATGACATGTCTTTAAGGTTTTTTCCCTCTTTAATGGTATGTTCCTCCAGATAATTGAAACGGCGGATGAATTTCTGGTTGGTAAGTTCCAGTGCATTATCCGGATTGATCTTATATAGGCGGGCGGCATTGATAAGACTAAACATTACATCCCCGAATTCTGCTTCTGCTTTTTCCTTATCCATATTGGCTACTTCCACTTGGAATTCGGCAATTTCCTCTTTTACCTTATCCCATACTTGTTCCTTTTCTTCCCAGTCAAACCCTACATTCCGGGCTTTATCCTGTATGCGATAGGCTTTTATAAGTGAAGGTAAAGCAGACGGTACACCACTGAGCACAGTTTTGTTTCCATCCTTTTCTTTTAGTTTCAGTTGTTCCCAGTTTTCAGACACCTGTCCGGCTGTATCGGCTTTTACTTCTCCGAATACATGAGGATGGCGGAAGATCAGTTTCTCACAAAGCCGGTCGCACACATCTTTGATATCGAAATCTCCTGTTTCCGATCCTATCTTGGCATAAAAGGCGACATGTAGCAGTACATCTCCCAATTCTTTACATATTTCCTTTTTGTCATCACGCATGATGGCATCACAGAGTTCGTAAGTTTCTTCAATGGTGTTAGGGCGTAAGCTCTCATTGGTTTGTTTTCGGTCCCAAGGACATTTTACACGTAGTTCATCCAGTATATCCAGGAAGCGTCCGAAAGCTTCCATTTGTTCTTTTCTTGAATGCATCTTTTTATAAATATGAGTTTGATATGAGAATATTAGAATTTGAAATCTCTTGCAAAGATAATGCAAACCGAGAGCAGAATAAAATGAACTCGTTCATTTTTTATGCCGAGGGGCGGCTTGTCTTCGCTTTGGGCAAAGATAAGGAAATTCATCACAAGGCGTTCTTCTTATCCGGTTCCTTTTTATTAACTTTACCGCACAAATCAAATTGAAATAATTATGTTCCATAAACTTGTAGCAATAGAGCCGGTGAGTCTGGTTCCGTCAGCAGAAAAAGAACTGTATTCATTTGCAGAGGAAGTGATCCTGTTTCCCGATGTACCGGCGGGGGATGAGGAAGTGGCTGCCCGTATCGGTGATGCCGATGCCGTTCTTTTGAGTTATACTTCCCGAATTACCCGGGAGGCTTTGGAGAAATGCCCGAATGTTAAATATATCGGTATGTGCTGTTCGCTCTATTCTCCCGAAAGTGCCAATGTAGATATCCGTTATGCCAATGAGCGGGGGATAACTGTGACCGGCATTCGTGATTATGGGGATGAAGGAGTGGTAGAGTATGTGATCAGCGAATTAGTGCGTTGTTTGCATGGGTTTGGCCAGGAACCGTGGGACGGGATGGCTCGTGAAATCACCGGATTGAAAGTCGGGATCGTGGGATTGGGAAAGTCCGGCGGGATGATAGCGGATGCTCTGAATTTTCTGGGTGCTGATATTACCTATTATGCCCGTAGCGTGAAACAGGATGCCGCAGAAAAAGGATATCGTTTCCTGCCATTGGAGGAATTGCTTGTCCATAGCGAAGTTGTGTGTTGCTGCCTTAACAAAAACACGGTTTTATTACATGATGCCGAATTCCGTCGGCTTGGCAACAGAAAAATATTGTTTAATACAGGTTTGTCCCCGGCATGGGATGAAGCGGCTTTTGCCGGATGGCTGGAAGGAGATAACCTTTGTTTTTGTGATACGGTAGGCGCATTGGGGGGAACCCGTTTTCTCGATCATCCTCATGTGCGTTGCATGCAGGTGTCTACAGGGCGCACCCGTCAGGCGTTTGACCGCCTGAGCGAAAAGGTGCTTGCCAATTTGTCAGAATACAATGGGTGATGTAATATTGATCAGGGTGTTCACAACCGACCACCCTGCAATATCTGATGTAGCGCTATATACATCTATCACAGCGTGCACTTGGTCGTTCTTTATTTCTACCCTTTGAGTGTCTCCTACGAATCCGGGTGTGGATTGCATGGATACCTGCATTTTCTCCGGTCCTACCGAAGCAAGTGAAGCGGCAACTGCTACATTTACTTTAGTTGGAAACATTCCTATTGCTTCCGTTGCATTCCCCGAAAATACTATGCGTTGCTCCGATTGCAAGGAATCATCGTATACAGCCGTTCCTTTTAATGCATTCGGTCCTTTTTCATTGAAGAAGCGTGCACTGGCATTTCCCATTAAAAAAGCAGTTCTCAGTACATCGAATCCTCCGGTAGCTCCGGAAACCAGATATACACGTGTACCGTTTGCTTTGGCTGTTTTCATCACTTCCTGATAGAATCCGGTGTCTGCTAAAGCACCGATAGACAGAGTAATAATGGAAGTACCGTTCTTTAGTGCCGGTAAGGCAAGCTCTTTCATGGCCGCAGGAGAAGCCGACTCTACCAGATAATCCGGTTTCAGTACCAACAAATCTTCCAATGTGGCGCATGCACGGCATGTTTTCCCGTGTTTTTCCATTTTTGTCACAATACGTTCGGCTTTTGATGCCGTACGCGAATAAACGCCCGTTAAATCATACTCGGGCAATAAACCATTGACAACTGCGTCCGCAACGATATCGGCGAGTCGTCCGCATCCAACAATTACTAACTTTTTCATGTAGCAAAGATAGGACTTTTATGTATAATCCATGAGCTCTCTTTGTGATATTTACTTTCCTGATGACTTCTCTTCTGCGCGGGAAGCATGGTATGAGATCAATAGTCCTATGACTTCCGAATAGTTTTTCCGTCCGCTTTCTATTTTGTTTCCTTTGAGGTAAAGGTCATATATCCAATTCTGTATGTTACCGATCAGCGGACTGTACTTTGCCATCCAATAGGTTTGATTGGAACGGGCTAATTCTATAATTTCCGGGCGGATACGGTTGAATAGTTCCGTATATTCTTCTGCTGTCATGAGTCTTCGTGCATTACCGAGAACATGGCTCAGTATGGAGAAATACCCACTGAAACGTATACTCTCCACCTGCGAGCGGGTACAAACCTCGTAAGCATAAAAGTTAGCTTCGGCTTCACTGGTTATTCCCAATAGATGAGCGAGTTCATGTGTATACGTTGCCGGATATTGTGACGGAGGCAAGTCTCCGTTCAGGGTGAATTCACAAAAGAAAGGTCCCATGCTGCCGCTTACCCCTACCATCGAGATGAGAGGAGTGAATAACATCGTTTTTGCTTTGGGCGAATCATAGGGAGGGCGGTGTATCCCCAGGGTGTCACTAATCTGCTTGTATCCTTTGACAGCCTCTTTACAGACTCTATTTTTGTCGATACCGGTAATTGGCACATACGAATTATTCAGATGCCGGATGTATTCCTCTACAAATGCCTTGAATTTATCGGGGGTATATGCCACATAAGGAATATGGGTGCGTTCGTAAAAATTCTTTTGCGAATAATTCAACCCCCATGCCAAATAAAACCACACATATATCCATAATAGATATTCACCGTCACGTAGCACTATCTTTTTCCACGGTTGTTTTTTTATCCGTCCGTAAATCGGGTAAGCAATTACGCCGATAATGCTGAGGAATATGAACAGATCGCCTATGGCGAAAGGAAACAGACGGGAAAAAGAAGACAGACACAGTGAGATGACAGGATAGACGGATCGTGCATAAAATTCGCCCATGACGGATATTGCCTGAGTGCTCCACACAACCAATAAAAGAATTCCTAAAACAATATATCGTATTTTTTGTCTTCGCTTCATGATCCGTCTTTTCTTTCAGGAAACAAAAATATGCATTTATTAAATGCTGCACGAAAAATTACTTCTATATTTTTCTTTCCACATACAGAAACATCCGGAGAGTGGTAAGATTTGAATTTAAATTATTAATTTTGCACCCATTATTCGCAATAAATTAAATATATAGAAACGTAACATGGAATTAGCAAGTAAGTACAATCCCGCTGACGTGGAGGGAAAGTGGTACCAGTATTGGTTGACCCACAAATTATTCAGTTCGAAACCCGATGGCCGTGAACCTTACACCGTCGTCATTCCGCCTCCTAACGTCACTGGTGTGTTACACATGGGACACATGCTTAATAATACCATTCAGGATATTTTGGTTCGTCGTGCCCGTATGGAAGGCAAAAATGCTTGCTGGGTGCCGGGAACGGACCATGCTTCTATTGCAACGGAAGCGAAAGTCGTAAATAAATTGGCTTCGGAAGGTATTAAAAAGACGGATTTGACCCGTGATGAGTTTCTGAAACATGCCTGGGCATGGACGGATGAACACGGAGGAATTATCCTGAAACAACTTCGTAAACTGGGAGCTTCCTGCGATTGGGATCGCACTGCTTTCACTATGGATGAGAAGCGTAGTGAAAGTGTGCTGAAAGTATTTGTCGATCTTTATAATAAAGGACTTATCTATCGCGGTGTGCGCATGGTGAACTGGGATCCGAAAGCATTGACTGCTCTTTCGGACGAAGAGGTAATCTATAAAGAAGAACATGGAAAACTTTATTACTTGCGTTATAAAGTAGAAGGTGATCCGGAAGGACGTTATGCCGTGGTGGCTACCACTCGTCCGGAAACGATTATGGGTGATACGGCTATGTGTATCAATCCGAACGATCCTAAAAATGCCTGGTTGAAAGGTAAGAAGGTGATTGTGCCATTGGTAAACCGTGTGATTCCGGTTATTGAAGATGATTATGTGGATATCGAATTCGGTACCGGTTGTCTGAAGGTAACTCCTGCCCACGATGTGAACGACTATATGTTGGGTGAAAAGTACAATCTGCCGAGCATCGATATTTTCAATGATAACGGAACACTGAGTGAAGCTGCCGGCCTGTATATCGGTATGGATCGTTTTGATGTCCGCAAGCAGATAGAGAAAGATCTCGATGCTGCCGGATTGCTCGAAAAGACGGAGGCTTATACCAACAAAGTAGGTTATTCGGAACGTACTAATGTTGTGATCGAGCCGAAACTTTCTATGCAATGGTTCCTCAAGATGCAGCATTTTGCCGATATGGCATTGCCTCCTGTAATGAATGACGAACTGAAATTCTATCCTCCCAAATATAAGAATACCTATCGTCACTGGATGGAGAACATCAAAGACTGGTGTATCAGCCGTCAGCTGTGGTGGGGACACCGTATTCCGGCTTATTTCTTGCCGGAGGGTGGTTATGTGGTAGCTTCTACGGACGAGGAAGCATTGAAGTTGGCAAAAGAGAAGACCGGAAATGCGGCATTGACGATGGCGGATCTCCGTCAGGACGAGGACTGTCTGGATACCTGGTTCTCTTCTTGGTTGTGGCCGATTTCTTTGTTCGATGGAATTAATAATCCGGGCAATGAAGAGATAAAATATTACTATCCTACGAGTGATCTTGTCACCGGTCCGGATATTATTTTCTTCTGGGTAGCCCGCATGATTATGGCCGGTTATGAGTACGAAGGCCAGATGCCGTTCAAGAATGTCTATTTCACCGGTATCGTTCGCGATAAACTGGGACGTAAGATGTCAAAATCACTGGGCAATTCACCCGACCCGTTGGAGCTGATTGATAGATACGGTGCTGATGGCGTACGTATGGGAATGATGCTTGCAGCCCCTGCCGGTAATGATATTCTCTTTGACGATGCATTGTGCGAGCAGGGACGTAATTTCTGCAATAAGATATGGAACGCTTTCCGTCTGATCAAGGGATGGCAGGTGGACGACCATGCCGAAATACCAGAAGCTTCCCGTCTGGCTGTACATTGGTTTGAATCGAAACAGAACGAAGTGGCAGCGGAAGTAGCCGACTTGTTCGGTAAATATCGCCTAAGCGAAGCGTTGATGGCTGTTTATAAGTTGTTCTGGGATGAGTTCTCTTCCTGGTATCTGGAAATGATTAAACCGGCTTACGGACAGGCCATCGATCGTTGCACTTATAATGCTACCCTTTGTTTCATGGATAATCTGCTTCATCTGCTTCATCCGTTTATGCCTTTCATTACCGAGGAGTTATGGCAGCAGATGTGTGAGCGTGAAGATGGTGAAAGTCTGATGGTAAGTGCGCTTACATTGGATTCGTACGTAGATACGGATTTTGTGAAGCAGTTTGAAGTGGTGAAGGAGGTAATCAGTAATATCCGTACTATTCGTTTGCAGAAGAACATTGCACAGAAAGAGGCGCTCGAGTTGCAGGTGGTAGGAGAGCATCCGGTAGTCGAGTTCAATGCAGTGATTACCAAGATGTGTAATTTATCTGCTATTACAGTTGTAGATGCCAAAGCCGAAGGAGCGGCATCCTTTATGGTGGGAACTACGGAATTTGCTGTACCATTGGGAAATATGATCGATGTGGAAGCGGAGATTGCCCGTATGGAAGCCGAACTCAAGCATAAAGAAGGATTCTTGCAAGGCGTGCTTAAAAAGCTAAGCAACGAGAAATTCGTAAACAATGCTCCGGCAGCTGTGATCGAGATAGAACGCAAAAAGCAGTCGGATGCGGAGAGTATTATAAAATCTTTGAAAGAAAGTATTGCTGCTTTAAAGAAAGCATGATTTTCATTTTTCGTCTAATAGAAAAGGCATCTCAATTATTGGGATGCCTTTTTTATTAGGTATTTCTATTTGTAAAACTATTATCGGAAAATAGGAGAGGAAAAGAAGCAGTTATTATTTTTCAAGCAATTCTTTCAAGAATGCATCAAGTTCCTGATCCAAGCCTTTCAGTAGTTCGTCGTTTACCAGTAACGTATCATCGTCTACCAGAAGCAGTTCGGCAATGGTCTCTCTTTCTTCATCAACCAGGACAAAAGAATACGGCTTGAGGATGGTGAGTTTGTCAAATTCTCCGCTTTCCTTCATTCTACAGAGAATGGGACGTAGTATACGCTCGGCATTTTCATAAAAATCATCATTTTCGTATGCCGACCATTCCTCTATTAGTACGTTTGCCAGTTCATCATCTTCGTCATCGAAGATGCAAAGCTCGCCGGAATTCTGATTAGGCTGTATATGAATATCTGTAACGATCGTTTGTTCGCAACCGCAAGCAAACTTGCCGATTGCCTTTCGGATAGCCGATTCGATTACAGATTGTGATTGTTGACTCAATTTCATGGGTTTTTCCTCCTTAGTTATTTAGTCCAAAGGTATAAAAAAAATGCCAACCTTCATATGATTTCATTAAAAATCATCATTAAATCGGCTCATTTGCATATTTAATGTCGATAATCCGTTCATTCTTTTCTGCAAGTCTACTAAATAAAGGCTGATCATCACATAATTCGGTATTCGCGAAAGATCTTGTTTCCCTTTCTTTTCGTCGTCGATCTTTTCTACTTTCCGGGCGAGTTCCTGTGCTTTTAATGCCCATTTTTCTGCTTCCGGGATGTCATCTTTCATCTCATGATAAACGGCGATGTTGTGCGCTGCATACATCTTCTTCCTGTCACTTCTGGTTGTTTCAAAGGCTTGTTGCCAGAGATTGAAAGCTTTGTCCCATGAATTCTCACGGACGTATATGATGGCATCTCGCATATATACAGAGCCGTTGGCATAAAGCTGGCGTGTTGCCGACGTCCAATAGGGCAGGAGATGCCTGACGGGAATGGTTCCGGCAAATTCGGAGGCCTCTTTCAGCATCTGTTCTTCTTTGATCATATGGTTTTCCACATAGGCAGGCGTGTTGCCGTATTCTTCCCAAAAAATACTGTCACTCGGAGTAATAGTCAGTATGGGGCGTATCCGGTTCGGAACGTAAATTTTTACCGTTGGCTGTGCCAGCAAGTCGATAGTACCGTAATAACATTGCCAGTCGGCAAGATAGTGAATATATTTTGTGGCTTTCAATTGCAGGTTTTCCAAAGCTATCAGAAAATCTACATCTAACTTGTCGGTCAGTTCGCCTACCTCTTCCTGGCTTAATGTCTCTTCACGTGCTATTTTATCATCGGCACGTAATGCAGAGTCACAAATGACGACTTCATCGAAATAATTTCCGTCCGCTATGGCTCTGGCCAATGATTCTGTTGCTATGCCCGCATCTCCGTGGGTGTAGGCTATGGCACGGGCTACTTCATTACCCGATATCGGCTTTTCTGCTTCTATCCATTTATTGTCGGGGATTGCACTGACATTATTCACAATAGCTACCCGACGCAGTTCGGGAGGAAAATTGATTTCAGCCGGCATCATGTAATCGATGGATATCTGTTCGATGGTTTGGCATGAACCAAATATCAGACAAGAAAGCAATGTAAGAAAGAATGAATATTTTGCCATAGTCTTGTTTTCTTTATTTAGCAAAAATACGATTTTGTGTGGATAAAAAAAAGTCCAAAACAATATTTAATTGTTTTGAACTTTTTTAGGAGGTGAGCAGGTAGTTAGGAGGTGGAATTTAGAAGTTAGTAGTTGGTAGTTAGAATCCTTTCGGCATGTGTACCAAAGCTAATACTCTGCATGGATTCTGACTCCTACCTTCCATCTCCTATCTTTTAATCACTTCCCTTGCCCGTGGCAGTTCTTGTATTTCTTACCGCTACCGCATGGGCAAGGATCGTTACGTCCTACTGTTTTTTCAGCACGTATCGGTTCGCGTCTTACTGCTTCGCGGGTATCTTGCTGTGCGGCGGCTTGCTGGTTCGGATCGTTCAGATCTTGTTTCTGTTCGCGATATTTACTCATATCCTGACGACGTTCGGGAGCGGCTTCACGTACTTCCACGCGTTGTGGCTGTTCGGGGGCTTCCTGTACAGGAATCTGTCCGCGCATCAGAATAGAGACTGTCTGATTATTGATCTTGTTTACCATTGTGTCAAACAGGTTGACAGACTCCAGTTTGTAGATCAACAACGGATCTTTCTGTTCATAGCTGGCGTTCTGTACAGAATGTTTCAATTCATCCAGTTCGCGCAGGTTCTCTTTCCACGACTCATCGATAACGTGGAGCAGGATTGATTTTTCGAAAGATTTCACCACCTCTTTAGATTCGCTTTCATAGGCCGCTTTCAGGTTGCAGGAGATGTTGTACATCCGTTTGCCGTCTGTGATAGGAATCAGAATGTTTTCATACATATGTCCCTGATTCTCATATACCTGTTTGATAACCGGGTTGGCTATTTGAGCCAGACGTTCCGATTTGCGTTTGAAGTTAGCCATTGCTTCATCGAATGTCTTTTCTGCTAATTTCTCTTTCTTTTCATTACGGAATTCTTCTTCTGTGAAAGGAGCATCCATGGCCAAAGTCTGAAGCAGATCCAGTTTACAGCTTTCGTAGTCGGCATTGTTCTCGATGGCTGCGGCACAACGGTCCCATATCATGTTTACGATATCCATTCCGATACGTTCACCCATCAATGCATGCCGGCGTTTGGTATAGACTACCGTACGCTGTTTGTTCATTACGTCATCGTATTCAAGCAAACGTTTACGGATACCGAAGTTATTCTCTTCCACCTTTTTCTGTGCACGTTCGATGGAGTTTGAGATCATCTTATGTTCGATCATTTCTCCCTCTTGGAATCCTAATCTATCCATCACACTGGCGATACGGTCGGATGAGAAGAGACGCATCAAGTCGTCTTCCAGTGAGACGAAGAATACGGACGAACCCGGGTCACCCTGACGTCCGGCACGACCACGCAACTGACGGTCTACACGGCGGGATTCGTGACGTTCCGTACCGATGATGGCCAAACCGCCGGCAGCTTTTACTTCCGGGCTCAACTTGATGTCGGTACCACGGCCTGCCATATTCGTAGCGATGGTAACCGTACCGCTCAAACCGGCTTTGGCTACGATGTCCGCCTCTCTCTGGTGCAGTTTGGCGTTCAATACGTTGTGTTCGATCTTGCGCATGGTAAGCATCTTGCTCAGCATTTCCGAAATTTCTACGGAAGTGGTACCTACCAGTACAGGGCGTCCGGCTTGAACCAGTTGCTCGATCTCTTCGATAACGGCTTTGTATTTTTCGCGTTTGGTTTTGTAAACGCGGTCATTCATATCTTTACGGGCGATAGGACGGTTGGTGGGGATTACTACCACATCCAGTTTGTAGATGTCCCAAAGTTCGCCTGCTTCCGTTTCGGCAGTACCGGTCATACCGGACAGCTTATGATACATACGGAAGTAATTCTGCAGGGTAATCGTTGCAAAAGTCTGTGTGGCAGCTTCCACTTTCACACGTTCTTTCGCTTCAATAGCCTGGTGCAGTCCGTCCGAGTAGCGGCGGCCTTCCATGATACGGCCGGTT
>NZ_HF991100.1:11299-23136 GCF_000432295.1 Bacteroides sp. CAG:189 | reverse complement strand
ATTATATACATACAAAGGATATATTGATTCTTCAGCAGTATATAATATAGCCAAGAAAATATTAAACATGGAAACTTTTAGAAAAGATATTAAATCTATAGAAAGAAAAAATAAAATAGAAAAGACTATTAATCAATTAACATTAGCCGGAGTGTACGCAACACCAACTGTAATCATCAATGGACGTTTAATTATAAATTCGGATTCCCCAAAAGAAATTTGTCATCTTATAGATGATGAATTAAATAAACACCATATTAACTAATTCACTAAAAACATTATGAAGAAAATCACAATTTTAGGACTAAGTGTCCTATTCGCCGCTTGCTCAATGAATAACGAGTTATCCGATGTAGGTACAGATCAAGCTTCTTTATCAGAAAGTTTAGAAAATTTAGCCAATGGATACGAACTTGCGCTAAAGGGGTATACCATAGAAGATGTAACCATGGAAAAAGATGAAGAAACACCGACAACAACAAAGGAAACCAAGGCATCTCCCTGGTTAATCAAGAAACTTCAATCTTCAATGGATCAAACCTGTCTGGCATATAATAGTAAAACTCGTACCGACGCCAGACCTTATGGAGGTAGTACCAATAAAGTTGGAGTATTCAAATATGGAACATGTGGAAATAATCGTGAGTTCGTATTCTATATGGATTGTGAAGATGGAGGAAATACATACACCACAGGAAATACAGGAGACACTGCTGCAGACGGAAATGTTACTTTTCATTTCTGTTTAGTTGATCCTGGAAATTATGGTGGGGGCACCTTACTACTATATGACTACGTATGGTCTGTAGCAGAAGGAGATGTTGATGTTATTAGAAGATATCATGACTGCGAAGACAAAAAAAACAAGAATGAAGTACGTGATTATGGCGGGCTTAGTTCTACAGGATTATGTAACTTTAGTCACAATGCTCTCCTATATTGGAGATTCAGCGAACAGCCTGCAACCAGCCTACCATTTAGTTATGGAGTATTAACCAACCGTAGCACGCCCCTTCCTACTCCTCATATACAAAATTATATATATATTGATGATGAAAACAAGAGCAATGGCAATGAAGCTGTTTTATGGCAACATAGAGTTCTGCGTGGTGGCTCCTCTAATACAACTACCAGAAATTTTAATGACAACGAAAGATATAGAGGGATACAAGCAAGTGCTAATACCGTTTATGAAATAGACTACCATTTATAACTTGTAATTATTGGAGGGGAATCAAAAAAGTACACTCGTAAAGTTTTATATATTACTTTTTCGAGTGTACTTATTATGTATAAAAAAACGTATCATTTCTAAGATACATATTATTACCATCTATTTCTCTTACATCTCACAAAGGCGACTCACCTTTTAGTCATATCCTTCAATGTCATATAATTGTATATCAAATATCAATGTAGAATATCCAAGTATACTACCGCTACCATTGGAACCGTAAGCATATTTCCAAGGAACATAAATCTCCCATCGCTCGCCAAGTTTCATTCGCTGCAAAGCTTCGGTCCACCCAACAATGACCCCATTGCCAGAACTACTCCCCATGACACCACTCACACAAAAACGATATGTAGTATCAAATACATTAGGGCCTTCCCCGGTGAAGCCATCAAATCGTTGCTTATTGATTAAAGTACCTTTATAATACACGGATACAGTATCTGTATATAAAGGTTGCTGTTCAGAAGCCTTATAACCACTAATATAATTATAAGGTTTATCATCAGGAGGAGTCCCTGTTACAGGAGTCAATCTTTTATAATACATGTAATTATCAGGAGCAGACAATAACTCAAACCGCTCCAACTTACGCCCCTCTTCATCTAACGTTTCATTATCATATACAACCTTCAGAGAATCAATAAACGCTTCGTTACGTTCTTGCCAGTTATCATATATGCTCACCTCTTTTGTTTCTTCACAAGAAACAAAAACTAAAGCCAGTAAAAGAATTGGTAATAAATAGATTTTTTTATTCATTCGTCAAGGTTTTATTGGATTGTTTTCAAAAGCGAAGTAATGCTTACTCTGTCGGCAATGATGTTATTCAGTTCAGAGATAGCCACACGCTCCTGTTGCATAGTATCGCGATTACGCAAAGTTACGCAATTATCTTCCAATGTCTGATGATCGACAGTTACACAGAACGGAGTACCAATGGCATCCTGGCGACGATAACGCTTACCGATACTGTCTTTTTCATCATACTGGCAGTGGAAGTGGAACTTAAGATCGTCAATAATCTCACGGGCCTTTTCGGGCAGTCCGTCTTTCTTCACCAACGGCATCACAGCCAACTTCACAGGCGCAAGAGCAGCAGGCAGTCTCAGTACTACACGACTTTCACCGTTTTCAAGCTGTTCTTCACAATATGCGGCACTCATAATGCTGAGGAACATACGATCCACACCAATAGAAGTTTCAATTACATACGGAGTATAAGATTCATTCAATTCCGGATCAAAATACTTGATGCTCTTGCCGGAGAACTTCTCATGCTGGCTAAGGTCGAAGTTGGTACGGGAGTGGATACCCTCTACCTCTTTAAAGCCAAACGGCATCAAGAATTCAATGTCGGTAGCAGCATTGGCATAGTGCGCCAATTTATCGTGATCGTGATAACGGTAGTGATCATCGCCAAAGCCAAGGGCTTTATGCCACTTCAAACGGATCTCTTTCCATTTCTTGAACCAATCCAGCTCAGTGCCCGGTTTTACGAAAAACTGCATCTCCATCTGCTCAAACTCACGCATACGGAAAATGAACTGACGGGCCACAATTTCATTACGGAATGCCTTACCGATCTGTGCAATACCGAAAGGAACTTTCATACGACCTGTTTTCTGAACGTTGAGGTAGTTCACAAAAATACCCTGTGCCGTTTCCGGACGCAGATAGATCTTCATGGCACCATCCGAAGTAGAACCCATCTCTGTGGAGAACATCAAATTGAACTGACGCACTTCCGTCCAGTTCTTCGTTCCGGAAATGGGACAGACAATCTCTTCATCTACGATGATCTGGCGAAGCTCATCCAGGTTATTATCGTTCAGCGCTTTCGCAAAGCGAGTATGAAGGGCGTCGCGTTTAGCCTGATGCTCAAGGACACGGCCGTTTGTGCCACGGAATTGTGCCTCATCGAAAGCATCACCGAATTTCTTGGCAGCTTTAGCTACCTCTTTATTGATCTTATCATCGTATTTGGCAAGCTGATCTTCGATAAGCACGTCTGCACGATAACGTTTTTTAGAATCTTTATTGTCAATCAACGGATCGTTGAATGCATCAACGTGTCCGGAAGCTTTCCAGATAGTAGGATGCATAAAAATAGCGGAGTCGATGCCGACAATATTTTCGTGCAGCAACACCATGCTATCCCACCAGTATTTCTTTATATTATTTTTGAGTTCAACACCCATTTGACCATAGTCATACACAGCTCCCAATCCATCATAAATATCACTTGAGGGGAATACAAAACCATATTCTTTGCAATGTGATACGAGTTTCTTAAAAACGTCTTCTTGTGCCATTTCTTGTTGTATCTTTAATTAAATTGAAATCATTATTCAGCTAAAAAGCGCCACAAAGATAGCTATTTATCTTATAAATAGGGTGCCGGGGGGTATTAATTTATCTTATTTACCACTTCCGAAGAGAAGTCATGGCAAGGTTGCCAGCCATAATGCCATAAAGCGGTCGTATACGATATAACCTTTGTCAGACTTATAAACCAGTTCTTTCTCTTGCAGGGATTTCAAGGCCGTATTCACACTGCTGGAAGCTTTCAGCCCATAACGCTTAACGAACTCTCCACTGTTCGGCATTACTACTTTCCCCTCTCTGGCAATGGCTTGCATCAGTTGCAATTGGTTATCGGTAAGCAGAGATATAAAATTCTGATAAACAGGGGTATTCTCCTCCAACAGCTGTGCCAGTATGAATTCTGCCTGCCGGATATCAGTAACGGTTTCGTACTGCTCGTATAGCCGATTAAGCAAAACCTGCATGTACCAGGTATGCCCTTCAAAGCGTTTGTATATCCAGCCGAAAACCTCTTTCTCCAACCTTCCTCCTCTCTTTTCAAAAAAAGTGGCCGCAAAAGAGTAATAGGTATTTTCTTCTATTTCACACAACACCATCAGTTGTGAACTCTGATAAAAAGGACGTTTGGCAGAAGTAAACATCTCCTCCATCAAATGCCGGCTACTACCTGCAAAAATGAAATGTACGTTCGGCAGGATTACTCAGAGCTGAAAGCATCTTTCTGCTCTCCTCTTCACGGTCACAAAAGTAATGCGGACTCACGTATCCATACACCAGGAACAGATTCTTCAATTCGATATTTTTTTGTTTGTCTCTCATACATTCCATATTTTGCGTAACGCATTTTACGTAACGCAAAATACGCAATTTCAGTTGAATTAAACAATTATCACTTCACTTTTAACGTTATGAGACAGCATATCCGGGAATTTATTAAATTTGTCCATCCACATTTATATGCACCAAGCCAAACACCATCATTAGAACATAAGCACAGGGACAGATAGATACACCCCTTCTTAAATTCTCCATTTGCGGTATAGGATACTCTCATTTGTCCAAGCTTATCGGGTTCACTTTTGTTTTTTAGAATGATTTGCATTTTTTCCCGATAAATTTTGTATTTTTGCCTGCAACTGAGAAAATCAGCCGATCTTGAACAGACAATTCCCAAACCAATATGAGCGAAGATTTTGAAGCACCGAAAGACGACTTGGACAAAGAACTCCCGGAAGGGAGCGAAGGACATTCAGACTATAAGCCGGTAGACTCACATAACGAAAGCGTAAAACATCAACTTACAGGCATGTATCAGAACTGGTTTCTGGACTATGCCTCGTACGTGATTCTGGAACGCGCCGTGCCCCACATCATGGATGGACTAAAACCGGTACAACGCCGTATCTTACACTCCATGAGACGTTTGGACGACGGACGCTACAACAAAGTTGCCAATATCGTAGGACATACCATGCAGTTTCACCCGCACGGTGATGCCTCCATCGGAGACGCATTGGTACAACTGGGACAGAAAGATCTGCTCATCGACTGTCAGGGAAACTGGGGTAATATTCTCACCGGTGACGGTGCGGCAGCTCCCCGTTACATCGAAGCGCGTCTTTCCAAATTTGCCCTCGAGGTAGTATTCAATCCTAAAACAACCGAATGGAAGCTATCGTATGACGGACGAAACAAAGAACCGATCGCATTGCCGGTAAAATTCCCCTTGCTATTGGCACAGGGTGTAGAGGGTATTGCCGTCGGACTTTCTTCCAAAATATTACCGCATAATTTTAATGACTTGTGCGACGCCGCTATCAGCTATCTGCACGAAGAGGATTTCAAACTCTATCCGGATTTCCAGACAGGCGGCTCCATCGATGTATCCAAATACAACGACGGAGAACGTGGCGGTTCGGTAAAGATACGTGCCCGAATCGACAAAGTAGACAACAAAACCTTAGCAATCAAAGAGATTCCCTACGGAAAGACGACCTCCACAGTGATAGATTCCATCCTGAAAGCTGTGGATAAGGGAAAAATAAAAGTTCGCAAGGTGGACGACAACACATCGGCCAATGTAGAAATTCTGGTACACCTGGCACCGGGTACCTCTTCGGACAAGACAATAGATGCATTGTATGCTTTCACCGACTGTGAAATAAGCATATCACCCAACTGCTGTGTCATCGACGACAACAAACCGCACTTCCTCAAAGTCAGTGATGTACTGAAAAAATCGGTTGACAACACGCTCGCCCTCCTTCGGCAGGAACTCGAAATACACAAAAGCGAATTACAGGAAAGCCTGCATTTCGCCTCCCTTGAAAAGATATTCATTGAAGAGCGTATCTACAAAGACAAGGAGTTTGAACAATCCAAAGATATGGATGCCGCATGCGAGCACATCGATAACCGGCTGACGCCTTTCTATCCGCAATTCATCCGTGAGGTAACAAAAGAAGATATACTGAAACTGATGGAGATCAAGATGGGACGTATCTTGAAATTCAACACAGACAAGGCGGAAGAAATCATTGCCAAAATGAAATCGGACATTGCCGAAATAGATGCACATCTGGCCAATATCGTGGGATATACGATAGACTGGTACCAGATGTTGAAAGACAAATACGGTAAAAACTTCCCGCGCCGGACAGAGTTGCGTAACTTCGACACCATCGAAGCAACCAAAGTGGTAGAAGCAAACGAGAAGCTATATATCAACCGGGAAGAGGGTTTCATCGGAACAGCTTTGAAGAAAGACGAATTTGTGGCCTGTTGCTCGGATCTGGATGATGTGATCATTTTCTACCGGGATGGCAAGTACATGATAACACCGGTTGCCGATAAGAAATTCGTGGGTAAGAATGTATTGTACGTCAACGTATTCAAGAAAAACGACAAGCGTACCATCTACAACGTGGCCTACCGCGACGGAAAAGAGGGAACGACCTATATCAAACGTTTTGCCGTGACCTCCATCGTACGCGACCGTGAGTATGACGTCACTCAGGGAACTCCGGAATCACGGATTACCTATTTCAGCGCCAACCCTAACGGAGAAGCCGAAATCATAAAGATAACCCTAAAACCCAATCCACGTGTACGCCGTATCATCTTCGAGCGCGACTTCAGCGAAGTGGGTATCAAGAGCCGTCAGGCACAAGGTGTTATCCTGACACGCCTGCCGGTACATAAAATAGCCTTGAAACAAAGAGGCGGTTCTACTTTGGGCGGACGAAAAGTCTGGTTCGACCGGGATGTACTGCGTCTCAACTATGACGGCAGAGGCGAATATCTGGGAGAATTCCAAAGTGACGACAGCATCTTGGTAGTTCTGAACACCGGCGAATTCTATACGACAAATTTCGACGTGAGCAATCACTATGAAAACAATGTAAGTATCGTTGAGAAATTCGATGGTAACAAGGTGTGGACGGCAGCCTTATACGATGCCGACCAACAGAACTATCCGTATCTGAAACGCTTCTGTTTCGAAAGTACCACCCGTAAGCAAAATTATCTGGGAGAAAACAAAGCGACCCAACTGATTCTGCTGACAGATGAATATTATCCGCGCCTGGAAGTTATCTTTGGCGGACATGATAGTTTCCGCGATCCGATGGTCATCGAGGCCGATGAATTTATTGCCGTGAAAGGCTTTAAGGCAAAAGGAAAACGTATCACCACATATACTGTGGAAACAATCAATGAATTGGAGCCTACCCGCTTCCCGGATCCTCCGGCACCGGATAAAACAGAAGAGAATGAGGAAGAACCGGAAATACTGGACCCGGATCACGGTAAAAGCGAAGGAGACATACTGGACGAAATGACGGGACAGATGAAACTGTTCTGATTCATTTAAAATCAATTGGGTTGCCAATGAAAAGGAACATACTATTAAAAATGGGGCTGATCGGCTGTTGCCTGCTTGCTCTTTGTGATGGAATATATGCACAGGCAGATTCGCAGCAGGCCAATCGCTACGTCACGCGTGCCACCATGTATGGAATTGGCTATACCAATGTCTTCGACACCTATCTGTCACCGCAGGAATACAAAGGAATAGACTTCCGTATCTCCCGGGAAACCATGCGCATGACCAAGCTATTGGACGGAAATGTATCCGTACAAAACTTTTTTCAGGCCAATATAGGGTATACACACAACCATGCAGAAAACAACAACACATTCAACGGTCTGGTGAATTGGAATTACGGGCTGCATTATCAGTTTCGTATCACCGAAAACTTTAAGCTACTGGCCGGTGCGTTGGCAGATATAAACGGTGGATTCGTATACAACCTGCGCAATACGAACAACCCGGCTTCGGCAAGAGCATTCATCAATCTGGATGCCTCTGCAATGGCCATCTGGCATGCAAAAATAAAGAATTATCCTCTGACGTTCCGCTATCAGGTGAATGTACCGGTAGTGGGGGCCATGTTCTCACCTCACTACGGACAATCTTATTATGAGATTTTCACGTTAGGGAATTCCGACGGAGTAATACAGTTCACTTCATTACACAACCAACCTTCCGTACGCCAGATGTTGTCGATCGATTTTCCGGTCCGGTATGCCAAGTTACGGTTCAGTTACATGGCTGATCTGCAACAATCGGACGTCAACAATATCAAGACACATACTTACTCACATGTATTCATGGTAGGGTTCGTGAAAGACCTGTATCTGATCCGGAATAAAAACGGGACCCCATTGCCGGCGGCGGTGAGAGCGTATTAATTAAAGGGAGAAGGGAGAATTGGCGACGCCATCCAACGGGCGGATAATAAATTTAGTTGAAAGAGATGAAAAAGGGAGTAATGAGGATATGGATTCTTTTCTGTTGTCTGGCTGGGCTGACGGCCTGCATCAGAGAGGAAGAGTACGTCAATGATCCGGAGGGGAACTTCGACCAGCTATGGAAGATAATTGATGAGAAATACTGTTTTCTCGATTACAAGGATATCGATTGGGATGCCATCGGAACGGAATACCGCAGCCGGCTTTATCCGGAAATGAGTAATCAGGAATTATTCGGAGTGCTGAACGATATGTTGTACGAACTCAAAGACGGACATGTCAATCTGACTTCCGAAGAGAATCAAAGTCACTTTGACTTCTGGACCGATTCTCCGGTCAATTTCAACGAATCGCTCATTGAGAACACCCACTATCTGGGACGGAATTACCGCCAGATTGCAGGCCTCAAATACAGGATATTAAGTGATAACATCGGCTATATCTATTATGAAACGTTTGCCGACGGTATTGGAAACAGCGATCTGGACGTGGTCTTCTCTTATCTGGCCGATTGCAAGGCGCTGATCTTCGATGTCCGTCAGAATTCCGGGGGCAACGCAACCAACTCAACCCAGATAGCCTCCCGTTTCACCAATGAAAAAATACTGACCGGATACATCCAGCATAAAACAGGACCCGGACATCACGATTTTTCAAGGCCTTATGCCATCTATCTGGAACCATCCAAAAACATCCGTTGGGAAAAGAAAGTAGCCGTGCTTACCAACCGGCATTCATATAGTGCTACCAACGACTTTGTGAAACACATGAAATGTCTGCCCAATGTAGTAATTGTAGGCGACAAGACAGGGGGCGGTTCAGGCATGCCTTTTTCATCGGAGTTACCCAACGGATGGACAGTCCGCTTTTCTGCAAGTCCTCATTTCGACCGGGACATGAACCAGATCGAATGGGGCATCAACCCGGATGTAAAAATAGATATGAAGTCGGAAGATGAGGTAAAAGGCATCGATACGATCATAGAAAAAGCACGGGAATTACTGAAATAAACACTTTTCTTTCGCATTCGTTTGGGAAAACAAAAAATATATCTATCTTTGCACCGCTAAAGAAAAATTAGCCACAACAAGTTTGCGGATGTGGCGTAATTGGTAGCCGCGCCAGACTTAGGATCTGGTGTCTTGCGACGTGTAGGTTCGAGTCCTATCATCCGCACAAAAACTAAAAAGCCTTCAAGAAATACTCTTGGAGGCTTTTTCATTCAATAAAAGGAACAGAATAATGAAGAAACAGACCCTCTGTTGTATCGGACATATCACCCTGGATAAAGTAGTGACCCCGCAATCTACAGTTTACATGCCGGGAGGAACAGCTTATTATTGTTCATATGCCATGCGCCATCTCAACAATACCGACTATAGACTGGTTACTGCCGTAGGAGAAAGTGAGTTGAATGTGGTGGAAAGAATGCGCAACGCCGGTATCAACGTAACAGCCCTCCCCAGCAAACATTCCGTCTATTTCGAAAACATATACGGAGAAAATCAAAATGACCGTACACAAAGGGTGCTTGCCAAAGCAGATCCGTTCACCTCACAATATTTAAAAGAAATTGAAGCGGATATTTATCACTTGGGATCCTTGCTGGCCGATGACTTTCCCGTGGATGTCATCAGACACCTGGCCGGGAAAGGACTGGTAGCCGTTGACTCGCAGGGCTACCTCCGTGAAGTACGTAATACCCGCGTGTATCCGGTAGACTGGCCGGAAAAGAAAGAAGCACTGAAATATGTACATTTTCTGAAAGTCAACGAGCACGAAATGGAAGTATTGACCGGATATGACAGTGTAACGGAAGCCGCCCGAAAGCTTTATGAATGGGGTGTCAAAGAAGTATTACTGACTTTCGGCAGTATGGGTTCGGTAATATTCGATGGTAAGACATTCCATCAGATCCCGGCATATGAACCGGCCGTTATCACAGATGCCACCGGATGCGGGGATACTTATACCATCGGCTACCTTTATCAACGGGCAGCCGGAGCAAGCATCGAAGAAGCCGGGCATTTTGCTGCTGCAATGTCTACACTAAAAATAGAAAAATCAGGACCATTCTGCGGAACAGAAGCAGACATACTCCACTGCATGAGACATGCCAAAGAGATACTTCCTTGTTTTTCCCTCTAAAAAAGAGAGGAGTTAATGGAAAAAAGGAAGTTAATGGGAGAAGGGAAAATGAAGAGGGGAGAAGTGCTATGCAGCATAATAGCGCAGCCTATTACATTCCTCTCTTTCTTCCGTTTGATTCAAGCGATTGGAACTCATTGTTCCAATAAGATAAAACTCATTGTTCCAACAGTATGAAACTCACCGTTCCAATAAGATAAAACTCATCGTTCCAATAAGATAAAACTCATCGCCTAAAAAGCTCTTCCTTCTCCCCTCTCCCTTCTCCCATTAATCCCCCCTCTCAGTGTTAAAAATCAGTATTAACACGCTTGCCCTAATCTTTTTTACTACTTATTTGTTCACTTTAATATTTTTGCCGTCGCTCGATACGGAAGGCGGATGAAAAAACATTCTAATAAAGTAGTTCATATAATAGTAAAATTTGATGCAATGAGACCTAAACCTTTACAACCTCTTCTTAAAGAGAAGAAACTTTCCTGGCTAAGGAGTATCCTTGCCTTGGCATGTCTGTTACTAACCGCTTCACCCCTATTTGCCCAGACAAAAACGGTGACAGGTACGGTAACCGACGCGCAGAACGAACCCTTGATCGGAGTTTCGGTACTGATACAGGGTACTGCAAGCGGAACCGTTACCGACCTCGACGGCAACTATTCTATCTCCGTGATGCCGGAAAATGTGCTTGAATTCTCATACGTCGGCATGCAGAAACAAGACATCCGCGTAGGACTGCAGACAGTGATCAACGTCGTAATGAAAGACGACTCGCAAATGCTGGCCGAAACCGTTGTCATCGGATATGGTAGCGCCAAAAAACGTGACCTGACCGGCTCTATCACCAATATAAAAGGTGAAGAGATTGCCAACAAGCCTGCTACCAATCCACTATCATCCTTACAGGGCAAGATAGCCGGAGTACAAATTATCAATAACGGACGTGCCGGAGACGATCCGGAGATTCGTATCCGGGGTACAAACTCCATCAACGGTTACAAACCTTTATATATCGTAGACGGACTCTTCAACGACAATATCAACTTCCTCAATCCGGAAGACATCGAATCGATGGAAGTCCTGAAAGACCCGTCATCACTGGCCATCTTCGGAGTACGTGGTGCAAACGGTGTGATCATCATCACCACCAAAAAGGCCAAAGAGGGACAGACAAGGGTAAATATCAATACCTCTTTCGGCTGGAAATCAGTGACGGACAAGATTGCCATGACCAATGCCGAACAATTTAAAGAGCTGTACACCGAGCAGCTTACCAACGAAGAGAACCCACTTTTCGATTTCAGCAACTGGAATGCTG
>NZ_HF991100.1:5275-11281 GCF_000432295.1 Bacteroides sp. CAG:189 | reverse complement strand
TGGAATGCCGATACAAACTGGCAGGATGAAATATTCCAAACAGGATTTATTACCAACAATAACATCAGTATCACAGGTGCCTCGGAGAAACACAGTTTCTATTTGGGTGTAGGATATTCGCACGAGCAGGGCAACATCAAGCATGAGAAGTTCAGCAAAGTGACGATCAATACGAGCAATGAATACAAAGTGACGGACCACTTCAAAGTAGGTTTCCAATTCAACGGGGCACGTATGTTGCCTGCCGACGCGAAACAGGTGTTGGGAGCCATCCGCACCACTCCGGTGGCCCCGGTGTACAATGCAGAATACGGTCTTTACACCGCCTTGCCCGAATTTCAGAAAGCGCAGATGAACAACCCGATGGTGGATGTAACATTAAAAGCCAATACCACTAAAGCCGAAAATTACCGGGCTTCGGGCAGTGTATACGGAGAGCTAAATTTCTTGAAGCATTTCACGGCACGCGCCACCTTCTCGATGGATTATGCATCAGACAACGGACGAACCTATATACCTATTATTAAGGTATACGACCCGACGGTAAAAGGAAATGTTTCGACTTTGGGAACCGGTAAGACAGAAGTCAGCCAGTTTAAGCAGAATGAGACGAAGGTACAGAGCGATTATGTACTGACATACACCAACAGTTTTGCCGACGGCGCACATAACCTTACTGCTACAGCCGGTTTCACAACTTATTACAACTCGCTAAGCAGACTCGACGGAGCTCGTAAACAGGGAGTCGGTCTTGTTATCCCCGATGATCCCGATAAATGGTTCGTCGGTCAGCCAATATTATTGTTGCTGGTTCCTCCGCAAACCGCTCACCGCCACTAACGGAAGTACACAGTGGGAGCGAACCACCGTATCCATGCTGGCCCGCGTGATCTATAATTATAAAGGAAAATATCTGTTCAACGGTTCTTACCGCCGGGACGGTTCGTCAGCTTTCTCGTACACCGGAAACCAGTGGCAGAACTTCTATTCCGTGGGCGCAGGCTGGCTGATAAGCGAAGAAGAATTCATGAAAGATATCAGTTGGTTGGATATGCTGAAATTGAAAGGTTCATGGGGTACTTTAGGTAATCAGAATTTAAGTTCCGCTTATCCGGCAGAACCGCTTTTGAAGAATGCCTTTTCCGCCGTTTTCGGCAAGCCGTCCATCATCTACCCGGGATATCAACTGGCCTACCTCCCGAATCCGGATTTACGCTGGGAAAAGGTAGAAGCCTGGGAAGTAGGCTTCGAAACCAACCTGTTGCGCAACCGGTTACACTTTGAAGGAGTTTTCTACAAGAAGAATACCAAAGACTTGCTTGCGGAAGTCCCAGGCATCGCCGGCACCATTCCGGGCATCGGTAATTTAGGAGAGATCAGAAACAGCGGTGTGGAACTTGCAGCTACTTGGCGCGACCAGATCGGCGACTGGGGATACTCCATCAGTGCCAACCTGACGACCATCAGTAATAAGGTAAAAAGTCTCGTGCAGGAAGGATATTCAATCATAGCCGGTGACAAGAATCAAAGTTACACAATGGCCGGATACCCCATCGGCTACTTCTACGGTTATAAAGTGGACGGAGTATACCAATCGAAAGCGGACATTGACGCTTCTCCCGAAAACACACTGGCTACCGTCACTCCGGGAGACCTGAAATTCGCAGATGTGAACGGTGACGGTAAGATTACTCCGGAAGACCGTACGATGATCGGTGACCCGACTCCCGATGTCACTTACGGACTTTCGCTGGGCGTATCCTATAAAAATTGGGATCTCAGCATTGAAATGATGGGCCAAGGAGGTAATCAGATTTACCGTACCTGGGATAATTACAACTTCGCCCAATTCAACTACATGGAACAACGGTTGGACCGCTGGCATGGTGAAGGGACATCAAACAGTCAGCCGCTATTGAATACGAAACATGCCATCAACCGGGAAAATTCGGAATATTATGTAGAGAGCGGACGGTTCTTCCGTATCCGTAACCTGCAACTGGCATACTCTTTCGATAAGGCTCTCATCTCCAAGATACGTTTGCAGGCCTTGAAAATGTACTTCAACGTGCAAAACCTGAAAACATGGAAACATAATACCGGATACACCCCGGAATTAGGAGGTTCGGCCATCGCCTTCGGAGTGGACAACGGCAGTTATCCCGTACCGGCGGTTTATACGTTCGGAATCAACCTGACTTTTTAAAAAAGGGAGAAGGGAGAATAGAGAGGGGAGAAGGAAAGAGAGAGAAAAGGGGAAATTAATAAACTAAATATTTTGATTTTGATATGAAATTATATAAGTATATACTATCCTTGTCACTGGCTATTGGGGCGATGATGGTGACAAGTTGCAATGATTTCTTGGATCGCAGCCCGCAGGGGCAATTCACGGAAGACGATGACCCGAATGCCTTGGTAAACGGTAAGATCTATAACGTCTATACGATGATGCGTAAATTTGATATTACGGCAGGAACTCCGGCATTTGCCATTCACAGTTTCCGCAGTGAGGATGCAGAGAAAGGTAGTACGAGCAGTGACGGCTCGGAAGTAGCAGAAATGTATGACGACTTTATGTATACGGCTACTAACGGACAACTCGGGGCTTACTGGAGCCAGAATTATGCCATTATCTTTCAGTGTAATGATATTCTCGAATCGATAGATGAAGCAGAAGCTACCGGAAAGCTAACCGAAGAAGACCTCCGGAACCGTGGAGAAGCCCTGTTTTTCCGTGCATATTGCTACTTCAATCTGGTACGTGCCTTTGGCGAAGTACCTCTGATTACGTTCAAAGTAAACGATTCATCAGAAGCCAATGTACCGAAAACCACAGCCGAAAAACTATATGAGCAAATCGACAAGGATCTGGCCGGCGCCGAAGCCTTACTGCCCGAACAGTGGGCTACCGAGTTTTTAGGACGCCTCACCTGGGGTGCTGCGCGTTCGCTCCATGCACGCACGTTTATGATGCGCAACAACTGGGACAGTCTTTATATAGCATCCAATGACGTAATGACATCCGGCCTTTACAATCTGAACACACCGTATGATAAAATATTTACGGACGAAGGTGAAAACAGTGGCGGAATATTTACGGACGAAGTTGAAAACAGTGGCGGTTCTATTTTCGAACTGCAATGTACAGCCACGGCAGCCTTACCGGCCAGCGATGTCATAGGCAGTCAATTCTGTGAAGTCCAGGGAGTGCGCGGTGCCAACCAATGGGATTTAGGCTGGGGTTGGAATATGGCAACCCAGGAATTATATGATGCCTACGAACCGGGAGACCCGCGCCGGGACGCTACCCTTCTTTACTTCCGCAAAAACGAGACAGACCCGATCACTCCCGAAAACACCAATACACCTTATAACGAATCACCCGTATCGCAAGCCATGGGCCGGGCATTCAACAAAAAAGCCTATACCGATCCTGCTATGCGCCGTGAATATACCAACAAAGGTTTTTGGGTAAACATCCGGCTCATCCGTTATGCTGATGTAGTACTGATGGCTGCGGAAGCCGCCAATGAACTCGGAAAGACAGGAGAGGCCAATGCTGATCTTGAAATGGTAAGAGCCCGTGCGAGAGGCAATAACCCGAACGTCCTGCCCAAAGTGGAATCATTGGATCAAACGGTACTCCGCGATGCCATCCGTCATGAACGTCGTGTGGAATTGGGAATGGAATTCGACCGCTTCTATGATCTGGTGCGGTGGGGTATTGCCGAAGAGGTATTGCATAAAGCCGGAAAGATGAACTACCAGCCCAAGAATGCCCTCCTACCGCTTCCGCAAACGGAGATAGACAAGTCTAAAGGGGTGTTGGTACAAAATCCGAATTACTAAGCCTCTCCCCCAACCCCTCCCCGTAGGGAGGGGAGTAAAATGCCTTATCAGACATTCTATCAGGAATGAGGTCAATAATATATAACACTCGATTTTACAAATGTACCTTTCTCCCCCCTCCCTACGGGGAGGGGTTGGGGGAGAGGCCTTAATTATTAACCATGAACAGATTTATAAAAACTTTCAGTATTCTGCTTGCGGCAACATTTATAGGTGTTAGTGGCATGCAAGCGCAAAAATCTCCACAGGATATGAATCGTTTCATTGACGCCTTGATGAAGCGAATGACAGTAGATGAAAAGATCGGACAGCTCAATCTTCCTGTCACCGGAGACATCACCACCGGACAGGCAAAGAGCAGCGACATTGCCGGAAGAATCAAACGCGGTGAAGTGGGCGGACTCTTCAATTTGAAAGGAGTGGAAAAAATCCGGGATGTACAAAAATTAGCGGTAGAAAATTCCCGCCTTGGCATACCTTTATTATTCGGTATGGATGTTATCCACGGATACGAAACGATCTTCCCCATTCCATTGGGATTATCGTGTACATGGGATATGAAAGCCATTGAAGAATCGGCCCGTATTGCAGCGATCGAAGCCAGTGCAGACGGCATTTCCTGGACTTTCAGCCCGATGGTGGACATCAGCCGTGACCCACGCTGGGGACGTGTCTCCGAAGGATCGGGAGAAGACCCGTTCTTAGGATCGCTTATCGCCCGGGCAATGATACAGGGGTATCAGGGAGAAAAACTCGCAGACCAGTTGAAACGGAACGATGAAATCATGGCCTGCGTAAAGCATTTCGCCCTTTACGGTGCTGCCGAAGGCGGACGCGATTATAACACCGTAGACATGAGCCGCCAACGGATGTACAATGAATATTTTCCTCCCTTCGAAGCCGCCATCGAAGCGGGAGTAGGCAGCGTAATGGCTTCATTCAATGAAGTGGACGGCATACCTGCCACTGCCAACAAATGGTTGATGAGTGATGTGCTGCGCGGTCAATGGGGTTTCAACGGCTTCGTCGTTACGGACTATACCGGAATATCCGAAATGACAGATCACGGTATCGGCGATTTACAGACCGTTTCCGCCCGTGCCATCAATGCCGGTGTGGACATGGATATGGTAAGTGACGGATTTGTAGGCACTCTGAAGAAATCCATTCAAGAGGGTAAAGTATCTATGATGACTTTGAATACCGCCTGCCGCCGTATTCTGGAAGCGAAATATAAATTGGGACTATTCGATGACCCCTATAAATATTGTGATCCGAAACGTCCGGCACGTGACATCTTTACGCGTGCCCATCGGGATGCCGCCCGCCGTATCGCTTCCGAAAGTTTTGTCTTGCTGAAAAATGACAACCAGACCTTACCATTGAAGCCCACCGGAACCATTGCAGTGATCGGCCCGTTGGCAGACACCCGGAGCAATATGCCGGGTACATGGAGCGTGGCAGCCGTGCTGGACCGTTCACCGTCGCTTATCGAAGGACTTCGTGAGATGGTGGGCCGTATGGATGAAATGCCTCTTAACCAACCCAATGAACCCTGGTACATCCCTTTAATGGAAAACGGTGCGAATATCAACCTGTTATATGCCAAAGGAAGTAACCTGATAAGCGACGCTGCTTACGAAGAACGCGCTACCATGTTCGGCCGTTCATTGAACCGGGACAATCGTACGGATGCCGAATTATTGAAAGAAGCATTGGAAACCGCCAATAAAGCCGACGTAATCGTCGCTGCCCTCGGAGAATCATCCGAGATGAGCGGAGAAAGCAGCAGCCGTACGGATCTCAATCTACCCGATGTACAACAAACACTGTTGAAAGAACTGGTAGCCACAGGCAAACCGGTGGTCTTAGTGCTTTTTACCGGCCGCCCGTTGATATTGAATTGGGAACAGGACAATGTTCCGGCTATTCTTAATGTCTGGTTTGGTGGAAGCGAAGCAGCTTATGCCATCGGTGACGTACTGTTCGGTCGTGTCAACCCGAGTGGAAAACTGACAATGAGCTTCCCGCAAAACGTAGGACAGATTCCATTATATTATGCGCATAAGAATACCGGACGTCCGCTACACGATGGCAAATGGTTCGAAAAATTCCGCAGTAATTATCTGGATGTCACCAACGAACCGCTCTATC
>NZ_HF991100.1:0-5250 GCF_000432295.1 Bacteroides sp. CAG:189 | reverse complement strand
ACCGCTCTATCCATTCGGCTTCGGGCTCTCCTACACTACTTTCGCTTACAGCGACATCTCTCTGAGCCAATCGAGCATGGATATGCAAGGTATGATCACAGCATCCGTAGATGTCAGCAACACCGGACTGCTGCCCGGCGGAGAAGTGGTGCAACTGTATATCCGCGATCTTGTAGGCAGCACTACCCGACCGGTAAAAGAGTTGAAAGGATTCGAAAGAATCTACCTCCAACCCGGACAAACGCGTACTGTCACCTTCAAAATAGCCCCTGAAATGTTGAAGTTCTACGATTATGATCTGCAATATGTCATAGAGCCGGGAGATTTCCAAGTCATGATAGGCTCCAACAGCCGGGATGTGAAAACAGCCGCATTCACCGTAACGTCCAGGTGAGGCCTCTCCCCAACCCTCTCCGTAGGAGAGGGAGTATAGATACTATTGCATTTAATCAGTTATGATATTCAAGCAATTATTATATTTAATCAGTTATAAGACTAACCCAACTCACTCTCCCACGGAGAGGGATGGGGAGAGGTCTTCACCTTCTAAAAACCAACAACAATGAAACCAGTTATTTATTATATATTTTCCGGTCTTCTTCTGCTCCTGACAGCCAACTCCTGTCAGGGCAGCAAGAAAACCTCTCCATCAACTTCTTCCCTCCCATCAGACAGTCTCACTACTGATGCCCTGCTGGATACAGTACAAAGAAGAACCTTTCTATATTTCTGGGATGGTGCGGAGCCCAATAGCGGTCTCGCCCCGGAACGTATTCATATGGACGGTAACTATCCTGCCGGCGGACCGGATGTCGTCACCTCGGGTGGCAGTGGTTTTGGTATCATGGCCATTCTTGCCGGCATCAACCGGGGGTACGTTTCCCGTACCGACGGACTGGTACGCATGGAAAAAATAGTTTCTTTTCTCGAACGTGCCGACCGCTTCAAAGGCGCCTATCCCCATTGGTGGTATGGCGAGACCGGAAAAGTGAAACCCTTCGGTCAGAAAGACAATGGCGGCGACCTTGTAGAGACGGCTTTTCTCATGCAAGGACTGCTTGCCGTACATCAGTATTATATTGACGGCACTCCCCAAGAAAAAGCATTGGCGCAAAGAATAGATAAACTGTGGCGTGAAGTGGATTGGAACTGGTACCGCAAAGGGAACCAGAATGTACTCTACTGGCATTGGAGTCCCGAATACGGCTGGGAGATGGACTTCCCGGTTCATGGTTACAATGAATGTCTCATCATGTACATACTCGCCGCCGCATCGCCCACACACGGTGTGCCTGCCGCCGTATATCATGATGGTTGGGCACAGAATGGCGCCATCGTATCTCCGCATAAAGTAGAGGGTATCGAACTTCACCTTCGTTATCAAGGCAGCGAAGCAGGTCCGCTCTTCTGGGCGCAATATTCCTTCTTGGGATTGGATCCCGTAGGACTGAAAGATAAATACTGTCCGAGTTACTTCAATGAAATGCGTAACCTGACGTTAGTCAACCGCGCCTATTGCATCCGTAATCCGAAACATTACAAAGGTTTCGGCCCGAATTGTTGGGGATTGACCGCCAGCTATTCCGTAAACGGCTACGCCGCACATGCTCCCAATGAGAAAGAGGATGCAGGAGTAATCACCCCTACGGCTGCTTTATCGTCCATCGTCTATACACCGGAATATTCTCTCGAAGTGATGAGACATCTTTATGATATGGGAGACAAACTATTCGGCCCCTATGGCTTTTATGATGCCTTCAGCGAAACAGACAACTGGTATCCGCAACGCTATCTTGCCATCGACCAAGGCCCCATAGCCGTAATGATCGAAAACTACCGGACTGGACTGTTATGGAAACTCTTTATGAGCCATCCGGATGTACAGAACGGATTGAAAAAGTTGGGGTTCAATAAATAAAAAAAGAAGGCACTTCCGGAATGTGTGGAAGTGCCTTTCTATCTAAGCGCCAAGCTACTTTGGTAGAGATGAAAATATAGCTTGACATATTAAAATTGCGGCTTGTCACAAGGGGCAATTTCAGAAACAAACAATATATCATATTCTACATTATATCTGAATCAGTAGAAAAAAATCGGATAGTTCCCACTTTAGACAAAGGGGAACTAAATCCGATTAATTATATTTTATTGTACCAATGCAGGGATTGTAATTAAGATTTCCGTATTAGACGGAGTAGCTCCAGCTATTTCTCCCCATGGAGAAGTAACATTAATCGTCACTTTAGCCTCATACGGTTGTACAAATCCGAAAGTCTTACCAGCTTCAGTGAAATATACTTCACCATTCTCGAACTTCAAATACGGGCATTCAGTACCATCGGCAGCAGTAAGCGTACAAGTCGGAGCAGTTAAACCGTATACCGCCAAACCTTTTACACCGTCTGCAAAATCAGTACCGCCTTCAACATCCGCACCGTCTGCCCACATTACTTTATTTCTGAAATCAATCCAAGAAAATCCTTCTAACACATTTATCTTAGCAGCCTTATCTGTTAAAGTTACTTCAAGTTTTCCGGGTTTCCAAGTACCACTGACATTAACGACTTTAATCGTAGCTTTGCTAGCATCCACAGTAGTATTACCAAACTTAACATCACTTGTAATCACAATGTCCTTTCCACTATATTTAGATGGATTAATAGTTACTACATTATCTTCGAATGATACAGCACCGTTGAATCCAGCCAAATCTTGAACATTAAGAGTTACTGTACCGCCTGCTGCTGTTACATCATTATATACCTCCGTATAATTTCCAAAGAGAGTTGTCAAATCCATTGAAAGAGCAATGGTGCTCGGCCTAAATTGGTCATCCAGTGTAGGAGTGAAAATGACAGTACCATTCATTTTATCACCCTCCCACAGTTCAGGTTTAGTAGTCAAAGAAACCTCATTGTAAGCAATCTTCACATTCGCTTTTACGGTAATCTTCTTTCCATTTCCTTCAAATATCACCTGAATCGGATGCTCACCGCCTGCTGTATTAGCAGCAATAGCGACACTTAAAACATTATCTGTTCCAACTACAAAATGTACATCAGCAGTTTCGTCATAAGATGCGGTTAGCTGTTTGAAAGCGGTAGCTGTTATATTGGCTTCGTCATAGATCTTAGTTAAATCAAATTTAGAAGCCGGAATAGTTTGCTCAGCATTCTTCCATGCTACCTCCAAAGTGCCATAATTACAAGTTGTCTCGGCTATAGAAGTTTCTTCTTTAATTGTAACAACAGCAAATGAAGTCGGGAAAGTACGTTTCACACCTTCTATTTTCACTGTGGCAGTAGCCGTAGCAGTCTGATCTACATAACTGGCCAAATTATAGTTAGCAGGTTTTAATATACCCTCTGCTTTACCAATAGAGAAATAATTTTCATTAGTGACGCTATATTCAATGGAGAATTTACTCATATCATAATTTTCCAAATTTACATGACCGTCATTGATAACATATTTTATACCTTCCGCATAATTAATAGCCGAATTCTCATTATTATAATATAATGTATTTTCTGCTTTAGCAGGACTTTCTAATACAATTGTTTCAATCTTAGTAAGAGACTTACTTACAACAAAGTAATTAGATGTAATATCCGTCAAATTATCATCATTATCAACTTCACCGACTTTCGCTTTAGGAGTCACATGCATACAGATGGCATAACTCTTACCTGCAGAAATTCCCGTTGAGACCACAAAGTTAACCATTCCGGTTGCCTCATCGACACTACTGCTCTCAACATTCAAATACTCAATTTTTCCGGCAGCACGAGACGCTACTTCATGTCCCTCAAAACTATAATCATATTTATCGAAGAATACTTTTGCAGCAGATACTGGAGATACACGGAAAGATATATTCAATGATTTATCCTCTGCAACAACTACATTCTTGTTCGGGGTCACTCCCGTATCCTCTACCTCCAACGAGTTAAATGCAACTACGCCGCCAACAGTCTGAGGTGCGTATACAATGCTTTGTATCATTGCTTTCACACCTATTTCAAGGGCCTCCAGTCTTTTTTCCAAAGCTTGCATCGTAGATTCTGCCGATTCCATCGATTCACTCAAATATGCCTCTATCTTATCATTTAGATCCGCCTCTTTAACATAGTTTGTCAATTCGGTAGATTTGACATATCCACTCAAAGTCTGTGACAAATCTGTGATTTCTCCCATTGCAGCAACCAAATCTGCCACTTGTTTACTCAACCCTTCTTTATCGGAAGTACCATTCACCAAGTCAACAAGAGCTTGCAATGTCTCAGTTTTATAGTTGTTCAAAGCCGTAACATCCGACACAAGTTTTTTGTATTCCGAACTCTCCGAGTCAACATATCTGGAGAACTTCTCATTGATCTCTTTCAGATCTTTATTATATTTATCCAAACTCACATAAGCAGCATTCACTTTTGCCATTATGTTAGCCGTCAATGTATTATTTACATAATCATAAATAGCTTGTTCTTTCTTTGCATAATCCTCTTTTGTCAGATAATCAAGCATCTTGTTATCCAACAACTTAGCGATTTCATCTTTAGTCAGATAAGCTTGCAACGCTTTCGACAAATCTGCTTCTGTTATGTTGTTGCCTTGTGCTGCTTTTAGTTCATCTATTGCAGTCTGGAAAGCCTGATTAGATGTCTGTAACGCTTCGATGGAAGCCTGGATCTCAGCTAACTGTCCTATTTGGGTTGTCAGTTTCACAATTTCCCCGGCATTGTCGCTTATTTTTTCCTCCAACTCTTTCAGCTGATTCTGTGCCTCGGTAAGTTTTTTAGCCAATTCTTCCATTTCAGCAGCATCAGCTACATTAGCCAACTCGTCTTCCAGCGCCTTTATTTCAGCCTCAAGTTTTGTTTTAGAATCCTCCAAAGAGCCTTTTACCGAGTTCACCTCCTCAGACAATTCTCCAATCTGCGCTATCAGTTCCTGGATAGCCGAAGCGTCCGCTTTGTTATTAAGGGCAGCTTCCAGTTCCCTAACCTTATCCTGTAATGCCACAACAGCCGCATTATCAGCCTTACCGGCAATAACAGCTTCCAGTTCTGTTTTCAAGGCACTAATAGCCGAAGATACCGCTGTTGACATTTCTGCCGTAGTAACTCCCGGTTCTTTCTTATTGATATTATCAATCTGTTCTTGCAGATTTTTAATATCATCATCATAGTCCGTACAGCCTACAAAGGACGCACTAACTGTAAGCGCTAACGCTCCGAAGAGCATCACTTT